>JAJYAH010000547.1 GCA_021779635.1 Pseudomonadota bacterium
TTCCCACGCGTTACTCACCCGTCTGCCGCTGACGTATTGCTACGCCCGCTCGACTTGCATGTGTTAAGCCTGCCGCCAGCGTTCGCTCTGAGCCAGGATCAAACTCTCAAGTTGGACTTGAAACTTTAAACCGGCTGATCACAACGTTTGACGAGGTCCCACCATATTTATTGAACGCGATTCACATCGCGAACAACGATGGTGTAACCTATGTAAACGTGTACCGCCGAAGTCTTTCGTCCAGCCTCAATACCGGAAAACCCAAGTCCTAAGACTTAAGCCTTCAAGTAATCGAGACTCGCAAGGACTCCGCCGTCCACGTTTCTCTTTCTTCATCTTCACTTGTCAAACAGCCCGGGGTTCGAAACCCCCCTCCCATCGCTGGGAGCGCCCCATCTCTGGAGCCCTTCCGAAGACCTCATTCGACGGCAAATGACAACCGATTGCTATCGGCTGTTGATTCACTCATCTTAGTGAGGAGCTTCACGGGCACGAAAACTTGCCTTGGCCAAGGGCCAAGACAGCGCCGCGCTCAGTGGGCGATTTATAAGCCCGCCCGATCGTTGTTGTCAACGGCTGTTGTCAACAAATCGTCGCATCATGCAGGAGAATCTCGAATGGCGATAAAGTCTCGATTTTTAGGGACTTCACGCCGTACTTGAGCCACAATCCTGCGACGTCCTGACCGGGATGTAAGCATTGAATCGCCGGGTGCTAGTGGGGGCTGCCGGTGGTTATCCACTTAAGGGATCGGCGATCTTCCATGAAGTCATCGCCTTTTCCTTGCGGCCGAGAAACATCGAGAGATTTACACACCATTGTTGTTCGTGATTCCGGCCAGCCTTTTGGTCTTTGATTCCCGAACATCCATGCGGCACGCCGTACTTCCGGATCTCCCTTGAGAGGGCGAATGCCGGTACAGGATGAGCGAAGGTCTTGTCGAATGTTGAAGGCTTTTGGGGGGACGCCGGTTTGAACCACGGAACGTCACGCGGGGGCGGTTACGGACGCGAGACCGGGATCATCGATCTTGGTCACGAGCCGCCGCTTTCCGTAGATGGCTCCGAAGCCGCGGTGATCGATCGCCGCCGCGTCTCCGTGCAGTGGTTTAGCGGCACCATCCTGACCGGTCTGTGCGGCGCAGCCCTCATCGGCGGCGCCGTCTTTGCGTCGCTCGACGGCGAAATGACCTTTGCCAAGGTACCTGAACGCGTCGAGGGCGCGCTGCGCGGTGCGTTCGGCGCCAACGACAAAACCGCCACCCTGCGGAAAAGCGACCGCCTGCCGCCGCCCGGCGAATCGACCGCTTCGCGCACCGTGGTGCGCGTCTCGACGGTCACCCGCGTCGGCAGCCGTGACGTGATGCGGGTGCGGCCGCTGATCCGGATCTCCGGCAACCTGTCGATGACAACCAGCGATCTCAGCGCCAAGATCCCGCCGTTCAACGCGCAGCGCTTGCTGACCGACGTCGGCGACGCCGCGCCCGCCAACTCCGACGATGCCAACAACGCCGACGCCGCCGAACCGGATGCCGAGGTATCGTTTGTCACCAAGGATCTCGCCCCGGTCCTGCCCAAGGCGAAGCTCGCCGCGGTGGTCGCCCTCGACGAGGTCCTGATGCGCGTTCGCGACGCCTCGAACTGGCGCGGCGGCAGCGGCGTGCGTTACACCCTTGCCAACGCGACCGCCGACGCCAGCGGCGCGCAGCCCGATCTCAAATTGGCCTATGCCACCGAGGGCACCGTCGCCGATCCCTATGCCGGCTTTGAAACCCGGGTGATCCCGGAAAACGTCACGCTGCTGCCGAAGACGAAAGAACAGACCACCGGCGGCAATCCATCTGGCGAACGCGTTCACATCGTCAAGAAGGGCGACACCGTCACATCGATCCTGCGTGATCAGGGCGCGACGCCGGAAGAGGCGAAGGCCATCGCCACGACGCTCGGCACCCGCGGCCGCGATGGCGGCCTGAAGGAAGGCGAGAAGCTGCGTATCCTGATGGCGCCCGCCGGCCCGGGAGCCGGCCAGCGGCTGCAGCCCTACCGGGTGATCGTCGCCAACGATTCCGCCGTTGAAGCCGTCGCCGCCTTGTCGGATCTCGGCAAATACGTCGCCGTCGACGTGCAGAGCATGAACAACGTCGCCGAGACCGCCGACAGCAACAACAGCGATGATGACGACGACGACGATGGGACCGGGGTGCGGCTCTATCAAAGCATCTATGAGACCGCGCTGCGCAACAAGGTGCCGCCATCCGTGATCGAAGACATGGTGCGGATCTACTCCTACGACGTCGACTTCCAGCGCAAGGTGCAGCCGGGCGACTCCTTCGATGTCTTTTTCGCCGGCGAGGATGAAGGCTCGTCCATCACTGAAAAGAACGAAGTGCTGTTCGCCTCGCTCACCGTCGGCGGCGAGACCAAGAAATACTACCGTTTCCAGACCTCCGACGACTCCGTCGTCGATTACTACGACGAGACCGGCAAGAGCGCGAAGAAGTTCCTGGTGCGAAAACCGGTTAACAATGCCATCATGCGATCCGGCTTTGGCAGCCGCCGCCACCCCATCCTCGGCTACGTCAAGATGCATACCGGCGTCGACTGGGCCACGGCCTACGGCACGCCGATTTTCGCTTCGGGTAACGGCGTCGTCGAAGTCGCGGGCTGGGAAGGCGGCTACGGAAAATACGTCAAGCTGAAGCACAATAACGGCTACGAGACGGCCTACGGACATATGTCGGCCTTTGCCAAGGGGCTGGAGCCCGGCAAGCGGGTTCGGCAGGGACAGGTGATCGGCTTCGTCGGCTCGACCGGACAATCGACCGGCGCCCACGTCCATTATGAAATCCTGGTCAACGGCCGCTTCGTCGATCCGATGCGTATCAAGCTGCCGCGCGGCCGCTCGCTCGACGGGCCGCTGCTGGCCAGCTTCGAAAAGGAGCGCGATCGCCTCGACGCCCAGATGAACAACCGAAGCAGTGCGCGCGTATCGGATGCCGCGGGCACCGCTGGCGTGCGGCAAGTCACCAACCGCTGAGGTCTTCGGTAAAATCGGCGGCAAACTGACGTTGCGACCGCAAGCGGTCTACGAGGCCGTGCTTGCGCAAATCAGGAAGACAATTCCGAGCGGCCGGCACTCTCAAAGTTGTGCGCGTCGGGCTGCGCCAACTGACCTCTTTAGCAACCGGCGTAACGCTTGCCGGTTTCATTAAATTTCATCGAGTGCCGGCGGAACCCCGACGGTAATTCCCCGGTTGAATCACCAGGAAAGCCTTCAGTTCCAATGGAGGATGTCTTGGAGAATTGGACGAATGCGAAATTGGTGACGTCGCCAATCTGATCCTTGGCGCAGTTCTGTTTTTTTCGCCCTGGATATTCAAATTCGATGCCGGACGCCCCTCCGAAAACGCCTATATCGCCGGCATTGTCATCGCGGTGCTCGCGATCGCGGCGATTGCGGCATTCGCGGTCTGGGAGGAGTGGCTGAACCTCATCGTCGGATTGTGGGCGCTGGTGTCGCCCTGGGTATTGGGTTTCCAGGGAACCAGGGCGATGACGGTAACTGCGATCATCGGCGCCGTTGTGGCCATCCTTGCGGCAGTTGAGCTCTGGATTCTGTCCCAGAACCCGCCGCGGCTGACTGCAAGTCGTTAGCCGCCAGCTGGCGAAACGCCCCGTTCCCACCCACCCGCCATTATGGCGGGTGGGGGGTTGGCGTGAGGGATCACATTATGAGGCGCCTGGCCGCTAAGGCTTAGTTCAGCTTCCGTTTCGGCGTCGGCGCTTCGAACTGCGCTATTTCCGCGGTCTGCGGCGCCTTCCCGTTGAAAGTCAGCACGTTGCCCTCCGCTGAGATGGCGACCCGATCACCGTCGACAATGTCACCGGCGAGGATCATC
Source organism: Pseudomonadota bacterium (assembly GCA_021779635.1). The sequence continues at coordinate 3,899 of JAJYAH010000547.1, forward strand.
TCCGCCAGCGGATCCTGCAAATTGCGCTGGATCACCCGCTTCAGCGGCCGCGCGCCGTAGGCGGGATCCCAGCCCTTGGCCGCCAGCCAGTCGCGCGCCGCGGCATCGAGGGTGAGCGCGATCTTGCGGTCCTCCAGCAGCCTTTGCAGCCGCGCGAACTGGATCTCGACGATCCGGCCCATCTCGCTCTTCTGCAGGCGATGGAACAGGATGATCTCATCGACGCGGTTGAGGAATTCCGGACGGAAGTGGGCCCGCACCATGCCCATCACCTGCTCGCGTACCGCTGAAGTGTCCTCGCCTTCCGGCTGGTTGACCAAAAACTCCGAACCGAGGTTCGAGGTCATGACGATCAGCGTGTTGCGGAAATCGACGGTACGGCCCTGCCCGTCGGTCAGACGGCCGTCGTCGAGCACCTGCAGCAGCACGTTGAAGACATCGGGATGCGCCTTCTCGATTTCGTCGAACAGCACCACCTGATAGGGGCGCCGCCGCACCGCTTCGGTGAGCGCCCCGCCCTCATCATAGCCGACATAGCCTGGCGGCGCGCCGATCAGCCGCGATACCGAATGCTTCTCCATGTATTCGGACATGTCGAGACGCACCATCGCGGTCTCGTCGTTGAACAGATATTCCGCCAATGCCTTGGTCAATTCGGTCTTGCCGACGCCGGTGGGGCCCAGGAACATGAACGAGCCCATCGGGCGATTGGGATCCTGCAGGCCTGCGCGCGACCGGCGAACCGCGGTTGCGACCGCATGCACCGCCTCGGCCTGGCCGACGACGCGCTTGCCGAGCATATCCTCCATGCGCAGCAGCTTGTCCTTTTCGCCCTCGAGCATCTTGTCGACCGGCACGCCGGTCCAGCGTGATACTACCTGGGCGATGTGGTTGGCCGTGACGGCTTCCTCCATCATCTCGCCGGAGTTTTCCTTGGCCTCGATCTCGGCAAGCCTCTTCTCGATCTCCGGAATCCGGCCATAAGCCAGTTCGCCCGCGCGCTGATACTCGCCGCGGCGCTGTGCGTTGGCGAGTTCAATGCGCAAGCCGTCGAGCTCGCTCTTGAGCTTCTGCGCGTTCGACAGCTTGTTCTTCTCCGCGCTCCAGCGCGAGGTCAGGTCCGCCGAGCGCTTTTCCAGATCGGCGAGTTCCTTCTCCAGCGTCTGCAGGCGGCTTTTCGAGCCGGCGTCGCTTTCCTTTTTCAGCGCTTCCTGTTCGATCTTCAGCCGGATGATTTCCCGATCCATCGAATCGAGTTCCTCCGGCTTGGAATCGACCTGCATCTTCAACCGAGCCGCGGCCTCGTCCATCAGGTCGATCGCCTTGTCGGGAAGAAAGCGGTCGGTGATATAGCGGTTCGACAGCGTGGTCGCCGCCACCAGCGCCGAATCGGTGATGCGCACGCCA
>JAJYAH010000548.1 GCA_021779635.1 Pseudomonadota bacterium
ATCTCCGGCCTGATGATGACCGCGGCGCTGAACGAGGTGTACGGATTTGATGGCGTGCGCTTCTGGACCAACCGCGCGTTGCGGCTGCTGCCGCCGTATTATTTCGTCTGCGCCTTGACGCTGCTCGCGATCGTGGTCGCCCCGGAGCAGGCCGCCAACTATCTGAAATTCTGGCGCAGCGTGCCCGGCGCGCGCGATCTTCTGATCAATCTCACGGTGCTGCCGTTGCAACTTCCCTATGGCTCGTTCCGCTTCATTCCGCCGTTCTGGTCGGTCGCGATCGAGATCGACATGTATCTGTTGCTGTTCCTGATCGTATCGCGGCGGATGAACTGGGCGTTGATCGCGCTGGCGGCAGGGCTGTCGTATCAACTGACCTGCCTCTACGACGCTATGGACTGGGCTATCGAGTATTTTACGGCGCCGGCCGCGGTTCTTCCCTTCGCCGTCGGCGCGGTATTGTATTTTCTTCGGCGACGCGGTGGCTGGATCGCCTCACCGCGCGCTTGCGGCTGCGCCTTTGCGGCATGGATCGTCAACATGGTCGCGGGTGGCGCGGTGTTGCCCGCCTCGCACATTTTCGGAGTTGGCTATCTCATCGATACGGCCTGCTTCGCGGTGGTCGTCTCCGGCCTGTCGGGACTTTCGGCCGCCCAATTTGGTCCGCTCGCGGAGTGCGTTGACCGAACGCTCGGCGAATGGTCCTATTTCGCGTTCCTGGGGCATTGGCTTGCCGGCTTTTTGATAGCGGGCATCTTTTTCAACGGCGATTGGCGGGGCTGGACGCTGCTCGCCGTGGTCACGCCGGTAGTACTGGTGGCAAGCGCCGCCCTTGCATGGCTGAATCGAAAATTCGTGGAACCGCTTCGCAACCGGGTGCGCAGTCTTTATGGGCCATACAGGCCGGTCGCGTCTGCCGCTGCGCCGAGCGAAACCTTGCCAAGCCTCGGCGCCGCCGCCGAGACCAGCGCCAACTGAGTTTTCGAACGAACTGCCCGGGGCGCGAGGGTGTCACATGGCAACCACCAGGTGCTGCGATGTCGAGGCGCGCTCCCGGAAAGCCGCACATCGTGGAGACAATAAAGTCTCGAAGGGCGCGACCGGTTCAATCGACAATGCGGAGAGGCCATTTCCGGTTCAGGGTCCCTGAGCGACAGGCTGATCAGCCGCAATTCCAGACCGGCCCGATCGGTGTCTGCGTCCAGCACGGCCCAAAGCTGCCGCCATTGTAGTGGCCGCGATAAAAGCCAGGCTGGCCGAAATAGTACCAGTTGCCATCATACCCGTAATAACGGGGAACCGGATCAATATACCAGGGGCGCCTTTCGCGGTTCGCCAGACGCCGCATCGCATCTTTCTGGGCGAAAAGCGGCTGACTGTTGCTTAGCGGCTGTTCGTATCCCGGCAGGAAGCCGTAGCCGTGCCAGCGCGACGCCGGCCGCTTGTGAATCGGCTCAGCCGTCGCGACGACCGACAGCAGCGACAGAACGGCAGCAATTGATAGACACACGAGGCGCGACATAGACACACCATAGACATTCGGCTGCGGGAATTCAAATCCGAGTGCATGGCTCTTCGCAGCCTAATGCAGACCTGGCAGTCGAGGGTCATGTCCGCTGCGCGGTCATAAGTAGCAATTTTAGCATGTCCAGTCAGGAGGTGATCCCGGAAATGCCTGTCCGGTTTTGCCGGTTGAAGGCATCGGTTTGGACGTCGTTCAAATGCCCAAACCGGGGCCTCGGATCCCGCGATATGAACTCGCGGACAAGTCGCGTGGCCGAGTTGTCGACCGACGCGTCCCCTAAATGCTCTGCCTTGGGGAAAAGGCTCCAGGCTGTGAACCCAAAACGTCCGTTGCGTCAGGAAACCGACTCATTGATCGATATCAATAAGTGGGAACCCCATAGCTGCAATTGAGAGGCGCAGGTGCACGAAGATTGCAGCAGGCATCGTAACCGTGGGGTTTTGGATGTTGCCCAATTCGACCGACGCCGAGACATTCAAGGTGGCCGCAACAGTACCGCAACCCTTGATCATGGTCGTCGAGAACGATCTACCGACCCGCACCAATTTGCGATTGGCACTTAAAACCCAGGGTTATGGAGTCCTCGAAGCCTCCAGTGCCGAGGTCGCGCTTGCACTCCTGTCCGAAAACCCAAGGTTCATTATTGTCGACCTCGACCTACCGGATATCCAAGGCGACGATTTGCTGCGTATGCTTCGCGGACACAATGACTTCATACCAAGCTCGCAGCCAACTATCTGACGTAGTCAAACCCGCATCAATCCGATTTTGGCTGCGTGCTATTCAGTCCACGGCCCAAGCCTTCAGGATGCGTTTTGAGGAAGAATTCTCTCGTGGGATCAGCGTGATTTGGGTCGTCCACTCCTGCTTGCGACCGTGGTGACTAACGCGCGTGCTTACTACCACTACACGCGCGGCTGCGGGTGCGACGGGCACCCGGCATTCCCCACGCCCTTTTGTCGGGCGGAAGATAAATGCAAAACTCGGGCGCGTCGCGCCGCGGGAACGCGGAGACATGTTCTTTTTGGTCGTCGCAATGACGATGGAGGCAGTAGCCTGCGGGGCACCTATTCCGGCGTCTTGCCCAATTGCGCGTGCGGCCGGCCGAAATCGGGCACGGCGGAATCCTGGCCGATCTCGACGATGCCGCGGCGGATCGCGCGGGTGCGCGTGAAATGCTCGAACAGCGCCTCGCCGTCGCCGCGGCGGATGGCCCGGGTGAGCTTGGAAAGGTCCTCGTTGAAGGTGCCGAGCATTTCCAGCACCGCGTCCTTGTTGGTGAGGAACACGTCGCGCCACATGATCGGATCGGAGGCCGCGATGCGGGTGAAGTCGCGAAAGCCACCGGCGGAGAACTTCAGCACCTCGGATTGCGTGACACCTTCAAGCTCATCCGCTGTGCCTACGATTGTATAGGCGATCAGATGCGGCAAATGGCTGGTGATCGCGAGCACCAAATCGTGATGGTCGGGTGTCATGATCTCGACCCTCGCGCCCAGCGCGGTCCAGAACGCGCGCAGCCGCTCGACCGCTTTCGGATCGGTGCGTTCCGGTGGCGTGAGAATGCACCAGCGGTTGATGAACAGTTCGGCGAACCCGGAGTCGGGACCGGAATGCTCGGTGCCGGCGACCGGATGCGCCGGTACGAAATGCACGCCTCCGGGCAAATGCGGCGCCATCTCGCGCACCACGGCGCCCTTGACCGAGCCGACGTCGGACACGATCGCGCCCGGCTTGAGACGATCCGCGATTTCCTGCGCGACCGGGCCGCAGGCGCCGACCGGGATGCACAGGATGACCAGATCGGCATCTCTTGCCGCCTCCGCATTGGTCTCCACGACGCGATCGACAATGCCGAGTTCAGCGACCCGCGCGCGGGTCCCGGCCGAACGCGCAGTAGCGACGATTTCTCCGGCGAGCCCCTGCGCCCGCGCGGCGCGCGCGATCGAGCCGCCGATCAGCCCGAAGCCGATCAGCGCAATCTTGCTGAAGAGCGGCGCGGCGTTCACGGCTGCGCCATGAAGTCGCGCAAGCCCTCGACCACCAGGCGATTGGCCTCCTCGGTGCCGATGGTCATGCGCAAGGCGTGCGGCAGGCCGTAATTGTTCAGCGCGCGCAGCACCAGGCCGCGTTTGGTCAGGAAGACGTCGGCCTCAGTCGAGGTCTTGCCCTTCTGCAGCGGGAAATGGATCAGGATGAAGTTCGCCACGCTCGGCGTCACCTTGAGGCCCAGCTTGCCGACTTCCCCGGTCAGCCAGTTGCGCCATTTCTCGGTGTGCGCCTTTGACATCTCTTGATGCGCGGTGTCCTCGATCGCGGCGACCGCCGCCAGCATCGCCGGCGTCGAAACGTTGAAAGGTCCGCGAATCCGGTTCACCGCATCGACGATATCGGCCGGGCCGAACATCCAGCCGATCCGCAGCGCGGCAAGCCCGTGGATCTTCGAAAATGTGTGCGTCATCACGGTATTGTCCGTTGTCGCCACCAGTTCGATGCCGATCTCGTAATCGTTGCGCGACACATAATCGGAATAGGCGGCATCGAGCACCAGCAGCACATGCGGCGGCAATCCGGCGCGCAGCCGCTTGACCTCGTCGAACGGCAGATAGGTCCCGGTCGGGTTGTTCGGGTTGGCGAGCCAGACCAGTTTGGTGCGCGGCGAGACCAGCTTGAGGATCGCATCGACGTCGGCGGTGAAGTTGGTCTCGGGTGCGACGACATTGATGGCGCCGTTGGCCTTGGTCGCGATCGGATACACCAGAAAGCCGTGGGCGGTGCTGATGGCCTCGTCGCCGCGGCTGAGATAGGTGTGCGCGAGCAGGTTGAGAATCTCGTCGGAGCCGGCGCCGCAGATGATGCGGTTGGGGTCAAGCCCGAAGGCGCGGCCGATCGCCTCGCGCAGCACGCGCGACGTGCCTTCCGGATAGTCTTCCAGATGGGCCGCGGCGTTCTTGTAGGCCTCCATCGCCTTCGGCGACGGCCCGAACGGCGTCTCGTTGGCCGACAGCTTGAACACCTTGCGGCCCGGCTCAGCCACCGGGCTCTTGCCCGGTGTGTAGGGCGCAATATCGAGAATGCCGGGATTCGGCATGGGGCGGGACATCGTCGGCTCCGGATTATCGAGGCGGCTTATCGGATTTGGCTGCCCCGTTCGGGGGCACCGTATAGCGCGTTGCGTGGCTGCCGACGAGAGCCGATGAACGCACCGACGCGCCGGCCTCGATCAGCGCCGACCTGATCTTTTCAAGGCGGGCAGGGCCTGCCACTGACACCAGCAGGGCGGCGCCGTCGAAGGCGGTGTCCGGCACCGCGACGATTTCCGCCAGCGGCGACAAGGCGCGCGCGATCTCGGCGTTCCAGCCGGACACCCGAATGCTCCACATCTCGACTTCGGTCACCATGGCGCTGTCGGCAACGCGCGACACCACGAATACCGGCAGCGCCGCCGGATGGTCGGCGCGTTCGACGAACGGCAGCCGTGCAATGATCTTCGGCGCGCCATTGGCTTCGAGCGCGATCCACCACGGGGTGCGGCTGGAAGTGGCGGAGACCAGCGCCAGATCGCCTTTCGAGTTCGCGACCGCCTCGACCGCGGCCGTCGCGCTGAAATGCGAGACATAGGGAACGGTGAAACCGAAATGGAATCGCGCCGAATCCCGCATCGCGGATTCGCCGAGCGAGATGTCGGCATGCACCGAAAACGGCGCCTGCACGTAGGTGAAGGTCGAGATGATGACCCGCCAGATGCTCTCGACGGTGTC
>JAJYAH010000549.1 GCA_021779635.1 Pseudomonadota bacterium
GAAGTCTATTTCGACGATCATAATCCGCCGCCCTCGGTGCTGCAGGTTCCCGGCGCGATCGATGTCACGGTCGAATTTACCTCGATGTCGAAGACGTTTTCGATGGCCGGCTGGCGCATGGGATTTGCCGTTGGCAACGACCGGATCATTGCCGCTCTGGCGCGGGTCAAGTCCTATCTCGATTACGGCGCGTTCACGCCGATCCAGGTCGCCGCGACCGCCGCGCTGAACGGTCCGGAGGATTGCATTCGCGAGATGCGCGACACCTACCGCAAGCGCAGGGACGCGCTGGTGGAGTCGTTCGGCAGGGCGGGGTGGGAGATTCCGCCGCCCGAGGCCTCGATGTTCGCATGGGCGCCGCTGCCTGAGGCCTTCCGCGGCGTCGGCAGCATGCAGTTTGCGACCCTGATGGTCGAGAAATCCGGGGTTGTCGTTTCACCGGGGGTTGCCTTTGGCGAGCATGGCGAGGGCTATGTCCGCATCGCCATGGTGGAAAACGAGCAACGGATCCGCCAGGCCGCGCGCGGGGTGCGCCGCTTCCTTGAAAGCGGCATCGAAACGTTGCACAACGTGGTTCCTCTCGCCAACCGGCGCTAGGCATGATCCCGCAAAGCCTGTCCCCGGTGGACGGGGACGGTTTTCGGATCACGCCTGGTTTTAGTCTCTCCGGCAGGTTTTTTCGTCATGGTCGCACCCCTGAAAGTGGGTATCGCGGGGCTCGGCACGGTTGGCGCTGAAGTTGTCCGCCTCATCGAGCAGCAGGGCCGGGCGTTGTCACTGCGCTGCGGCCGCGGCGTGCAGGTCGTCGCCGTTACCGCGCGTTCGAAGGTGAAAAAACGCGACCTCGATCTGCGCGGCATCGGCTGGGCCAAAAATGCGCTGGATCTGGCCAGTGATCCCGGCATCGACTGCTTCGTCGAATTGATGGGTGGCTCCGGCGACCCCGCGCTGTCGGCGATCGAGGCGGCTTTGAAATCCGGCAAATCGGTGGTCACCGCCAACAAGGCGCTGATCGCCAAGCATGGACTGCGATTGGCCGGGTCAGCCGAGAAGCATGGCACCGCGTTGAATTTCGAGGCGGCTGTGGGGGCTGCGATCCCCATCGTCAAAACCCTGCGCGAAGGCCTTGCGGGCACCACCATCAATCGGGTTTACGGTATCCTCAACGGCACCTGCAATTACATCCTGACCCGAATGGAGCAGGAAGGATTGTCATTCGCCGAATGCCTGAAGGACGCGCAGCGGCTGGGCTACGCGGAGGCCAATCCGTCATTCGACGTCGATGGCCATGACACCGCCCAGAAGCTTGCCATTCTTGCCAGCCTCGCATTCGGCACCAAGGTTGCGCAAAGCGCGGTTTATGTGGAGGGCATTTCCTCGATCGCGCCGGAAGACCTGCGCGCGGCGGAAGAACTCGGTTATCGCGTCAAGCTGCTCGGGGTCGCGGTACGGACCGCCAAGGGCATCGAACAGCGCGTGCATCCGACCATGGTCCCGAAATCCTCCTCGATCGCGCAGGTGATGGGCGTCACCAACGCGGTGACCATCGACGGCGAGGGCATCCCTCCGATCACGCTGGTGGGTCCGGGCGCCGGCGGAGCGGCGACCGCATCGTCCGTGGTCGCCGACATCGCCGATGTTGCGCGGGGTATCCGTGCCAAGCCGTTCGGGCGCCCCGTGGAGCGGTTGCGTGCGACCAAAAAAGCCCCGATGGAACGTCACGAAGGCGGCTACTATATCCGCCTGATGGCGCGTGATCTGGCAGGGACCGCCGCGACGATCGCTACCCGGCTTGCGCAGCAGAAAATTTCCATTGAATCGATCGTGCAGCGCCATGCCGATGGCGTCGATGCGGTAGGCGTGACGGGGAAGGCTTTGCCGGTGCCGGTCATTCTGATTACTTACGCGACCAGCGAGGATGCAGTATATCGCGCGCTGCAGGCGGTGCAGCGCGACAAGGTGATCCGCGGCCGGCCGCAGGTGATACGGATCGAAAAAAACTAGCGCGCGGTGCGAACGAACGATGCGCTGAACGATTATCTGCGGGCCGAAAGACCCGCCCTGCAGTTTCAAGGGAGTACAGTGATGTCGACCCATATTTCCGTGCCGCCGCAGCTGTTGCTGGAGCGCATTCTCACGCTCGAGATCGTGCGGGTAACCGAGCGCGCGGCGGTATCGGCGGCGCGGCTGCGCGGCCACGGCAACGAGAAAGCCGCCGACCAGGCCGCGGTCGACGCGATGCGCCGCGAGCTCAACAAGTTGCCGATCGAAGGCACCGTGGTGATCGGCGAGGGCGAGCGCGACGAGGCGCCGATGCTGTTCATTGGCGAGAAGGTCGGGATCAATGCCGGCCCGCAGGTCGATATCGCCGTCGATCCGCTGGAGGGCACGACGCTGTGCGCCAAGAACATGCCGGGCTCGATCGCAACCATGGCGATGGCCGATGGCGGCACGCTGCTCCACGCGCCCGACGTCTATATGCAGAAGCTCGCGATCGGCCCGGGCTATGCCAAAGGCGTCGTCGAACTCGATGCCTCGCCTGCCGACAACGTTCGTCGCCTGGCCAAGGCGAAGGGAGTCGATACGTCTGCGATCACGGTGCTGGTGCTCGATCGCCCGCGTCATTCCGATATCATTAACGGCGTCCGCTCGACCGGCGCGGCGGTCCGTCTCATTACCGATGGCGACGTGGCGGGTGTCATCCATTGCGCCGACCCGGACAATACCGGGGTCGATATGTATATCGGCACCGGCGGCGCGCCCGAAGGCGTGTTGGCGGCCGTGGCGCTGCGCTGCATCGGCGGCCAAATGCAGTGCCGGTTGATTCTCGACACCGAGGAGAAGCGCGAACGCGCCCGCAAGATGGGCGTCACCGATCCGCGCTTCATCTATGGCATTGAGGATATGGCGAAGGGCGACTGCCTGTTCGCGGCAACCGGCGTGACCGACGGGTCGCTGTTGTCGGGCGTCAAGTTCCGCAAGGACGTAATCCATACCGAGACGGTGGTGATGCGCTCGGTTACCGGCACCGTGCGCTACATCAAGGGCGAGCACCGGCAGCTCGAAAAATTTCATCTCGATTGAGGGCCGGCCGATGGCTGACAAGATCGTCATCCGGCCTGTCGGCAAGGACGAGCGCGCGGCGTGGGAGCCGTTGTGGGACGGCTACATCGCGTTCTACAAGGCGACGCTGGAGCCCGGCGCCAGCGATGTCGCGTGGCAGCGGTTTCACGATCCGGACGAGCCGATGTTCCTGCTCGGCGCCTATGTCGACGGCAAGCTGACCGGCATCGTCCAGTACCTGTTCCACCGCTCGACCTGGACACCTGGCAACTACTGCTATTTGCAGGACCTGTTCGTCTGCGACGGGGCGCGCGGCCTCGGCGTCGGACGGGCGCTGATCGAGGCGGTCTACGAGAACGCGAAGGCGGCCGGCGCCAACCGGGTGCACTGGCTGACCCACACCACCAATGCGCAGGCGCGCATTCTTTACGATCAGGTCGCCGAGAATCTTGGTTTCATCCAGTACCGCAAGTTACTCTGAACCCGTCCGGTCGATCAAAAAGCAAAAACCAGGGAATGGACATGCCTGATATTTCCGCCGTGAAGGCGCTGGTGTTCGATGTGTTCGGCACCGTGGTCGACTGGCGCTCCAGTCTAATCGCGGATTTCACCAAATGGGGTGGTAGCCGGGGCATCAAGGCGGATTGGACCGCGCTGGTCGACGGCTGGCGCGGCGCGTATGTCGGATCGATGGACGAGGTCCGGAAGCATCCGGAGCGCGGCTACGTGATCTTGGACCAGCTGCATCGGCGGTCGCTGGAAAAACTGGTCGCGCAGTTATCGATTCAAGGGCTGAACGAGGCTGACCTGCACCACCTCACCATGGGCTGGCATCGGCTGCATGCTTGGCCGGACAGCGTTGCCGGCCTGACGCGGCTGAAGCAGAAATACATCATCGCACCGCTCTCGAACGGCAACGTTGCGCTGTTGACCAATATGGCGAAATTCGCAGGCCTGCCGTGGGACCTGGTGCTGTCGGCGGAACTGTTCGAACATTACAAGCCTGATCCCGAAACTTATCTTGGTGCGGCGCGCCTGCTCGGCCTCGAGCCGCAACAGGTGATGATGGTGGCCGCGCACAACAATGATTTGAAAGCCGCGCAGCAATTGGGATTGAAGACCGCCTTCGTCGCGCGCCCGACCGAATACGGCCCGCTGCAGAAACTCGATTTCGAGGCGACCGGCGATTGGGATATCGTGGCGAAGGACTTTGGCGGGATCGCAGACCGGATGGGATGTTAGGCTGGCTATTGAACCGGCCCCAGCCGGTCGTCGCGCCAGGCTAGACCAAACCGATGCTTCACCGGCAAATCGGACGACCGCGCTTCAGAGATTGGCCCCCGGCGCGGCTGGGGCAGGCGAGCGTCGCTCAATCGATCCAAAATTGGCACTCGTGTGATCGCCAGCACATCGGTCTCGGCAAGCGCTTCTTATCCTCCTGACCATCGAAGGGCATCCCGCCCTTCCCTGACAAACAGGAGACGACCATGACGACCAAGATCAGACTGACTGCCCTCGCACTCGTGGCGGCGGCTCTCACGACCGCCAGCCTGACTGCCGCCGAGGCGCGTATGCTCTCTCACGGGGCGACGGGCCCGCGTTTACCGGTGACCCTCAGCTGCGCGGGCGGCAACTGCGCGCCGCCAACCCCACCCACCGTTTGGCACGGCGGCGGGGGCGGCGGCGGGACCCGCGGCCCCACCGGCGGCATCCACGACCCCGGCAGCCCCAGCGCCGGGGAGGGCGCCGGCAGCGCCGGCGGCTACAATTGCGTCGGTGATCGCGACTGCGGCATCTTCCGACAAGACTGAAGAGGACTAAAGCATGATCCGGAAAAGTGGACACCGGTTTTCCGAAAAGATCATGCTTAAACAAAAAGATAGAGCGAGATGGCGATTCAACGAAGAGCCATCTCGCTCTAGCGACCCGACATGGAAGATGCTGACTTGATGCCCGCGGTGTTGATCACCGCGGGCCCTGTCTTGTATTGCCTTATCCATCTTTGCTGCCCGAAGAAGAAACAGGTTGTCGCCTCGCGCCGCTTTTTCTGCGTTCCCCGAACATGCCAATCTCGCAGACAAAGATGATCGAGATCGCCTCACCATCGAGCGTGTGCTGATGATGACTATGGGCACCCAGCCTGATCGCGGATTTCACCAAATGGGGTGGTAGCCGGGGCATCAAGGCGGATTGGACCGCGCTGGTCGACGGCTGGCGCGGC
>JAJYAH010000550.1 GCA_021779635.1 Pseudomonadota bacterium
TCGGCCGGCCCTTCACACCTGCATTCGCCACAAGCGCTCTCCTCTATAGAGATTCGAGCGACCATATAATGTAACGAACTTGCGTTCCAGATGACTAGTTAATCAGCCATGGCTGCATATTCGCGCGCCATGGCTTCTAGCTCTCGTTTCGCGTCTGGGGTTGCGGAAAAGTGCTTGGGTTCGACAGAGCAATGCAAGGGAGCGGTATGAATAATGGCTAAAATCACTTTTCATGATGATGTTACCCTAGCGCAGGTTCCGACATCTCGAACTTACATGCTTTAACCGGCTCGACGGGACAACCGCGCCGGGTTTTCAATGTCGGGCAAGCGAGATCGGCAGCGTATTGTTCCAATCCCGCCAATGGGTCGGATGAGCATCAACCGGCGCAGCGTGGCGCAAGCCTGACCAGGCAGCTTCTGGCCTTTTCTCGCCGGCAGAAGCTTCGTCCCGAGCCTGTCGATATCGCTACGCAGATCGGCGGCAGCATGCGCGAACTGCTCGATCGGAGCCTCCGGGGCGACGTTCATGTGGAATTTGACTTTCCGGAGTCTCTTTGGCCGGTCGAGGTGGACCCGGGCGAACTTGAACTCGTCATTCTTAACCTCGCGGTCAATGCGCGGGACGCAATGCCAAATGGCGGCACTATCGTCGTGCGCGGAGAGAACCTGTCTGGGCTCAGCGACGACCAGCTGTCGGGCGACTTCGTGAGGCTATCCGTTGTCGATACCGGCATCGGCATGGATCAGCAGATCCTATCGCGCGTTTTTGAACCGTTTTTCACGACCAAGGACATAGGCAAAGGTTCCGGCCTCGGCCTCGCGCAGGTCTACGGATTTGCAGCGCAATCGCGCGGGACGGTGCGAATTAAATCGCAGATCGGCCAAGGTACGAGCATAGAGCTGTATCTGCCAAAGTCGCAAAACCGTCCCACCCAAACGCACCATTTGATTGACCTGAGCAAAGTGCGTCCGAAGACGAACCATCATGGCCGAATCCTGCTGGTCGAGGATGATGAGGAAGTGGCTGCATTGGTGAGCGAAATGCTTGACGAATTGGGCTACGACGTCACGCACGCGGCCAGCGGTGCCGCAGCACTTGGAGCCCTTGCCGACGGGCGGGTGATTGACCTCATCTTTTCCGACATCATGATGCCCGGCGGCATGAACGGCGTCGAATTGGCGCGGGAGATCAGGAAGAGAAGGAGCAACATCCCTATATTTCTGACTAGCGGCTATACTCGGAAGGCGCCGTCCACGAGGCCGAAGCGGCCGGGCTTCGAATTTTGCCGAAGCCTTATCAAATCGCTGAGCTGGCGGCAGCGCTTGATGCTGCAAAATCGACTTTCCACTCGGATCTCAAATCCAAAGGCTCTAGTAAGTGAGTATCTTTTTCTAGCGATTCAAAAGGATGTTGTTCGAAACACAGCATGCGCGCGTCGGAACCGTCGATTCATCTTGGCTTGCCATTGCAATTCCGCCGTTCTCAAAACAGTGCATGGTCGCCTTTTCCAGCAAACATCTGTCTGTGCTTAAAGGCGGTGCGCCAGATGACAACAGTCCTCTAGGGCAACGGCGACGGTTCCAAAAAGCCTAGAGCTATTACCCATTGCCTTTAAATATCTGCTTCGACTGCGAACTGCACCGTAACCATCGTGCTTGATCTCATGAAAGCACCCCCCGCGGCTGGGCATGGCTTTATCGATGGCGGCGATGCAACTCGATGGCCATGCGGCGAACACGGTCAGCCGGGCTGACGATTTCCAATCCGGCCGCGGCTTCAATGACGCGACCGCTCCTTCTCGAAGTCGGCCCTTCAATCGTGGCGCTTCGTCGCACCTTATCGCTCTCTTGGGGCGATCGCTCGGTGTCCTGCCGCTGCTTTGGACGCCGAGTTGTGCATACATGCAACACTCGTTGGTATTCCGCCATCGGAACTGATCATTTCAGTGACGCCGCGTCGAAGATGGGCTTCGCTTGCACGTCCGAAGGCTCTGGGGGCTGCCCGCGCTTCGAGCTTTAGGACAGGCTCCTAAATAATGCCTGGCCGTTTTCGAAGATCGGCGGATAAGGAAAGCCCCGGTGCCCCTGGCGCCGGGGCTTTTCAATCCTGTCTGATCTACCTGGCTGGTGCGCGGCGTGCCAGAGCGCCGGACGAGAAGCCTAAGTGTGTCCCCTGATCGCCCGCCACAGGAAGATGATGATGCACGCTCCAATGAAGCCGGCTATCAAGTAACCGATCCAGCCACCAAGGCTGACACCAAGCAACCCAAGCAGCCAGTTCGCCAGCGCTGCACCGACCATGCCAAGAATAATGTTCATCAGGATGCCCGTGCCGGACTTCATGAACATCTCGGCCAGCCAACCTGCCAGACCACCAATTATGATTGCCGCAATCCAACCGATCCCTGCGTCAGACATATCGCTTCCCCACAGTTCGCGTTAGGCCTCGATCCTGTAACAGGACCGGATGAGTCGCCAGCACAAAGACGCCAAAGTCCAGCTCGATTTGGGTCCTTCCTCCGGCCGAGATACGGTTTTCAAATAACGGCCAGCCCCGGCTTCAGATTTCGCGGCTTCGCTTCGCGGACCGCTGCCGAGGTAAGGCGAGGGCTGCGCTTGTGAGGCGCGAAGGCAGTTCTGCTGCTGCAAGCCGACATTTCGGCGATAGACGCACTGGTCAGCACTGGGCACAACAGAGACGTGCGAAATAGATGAGGTCGCCCACCGAGGCGACCACACGGCCAAATGCGCGCTACTGCGGAAGCGTATCAACTACGAATGCGCGCCCCTTCGTTTTTTGGTCAAGGTAAGAGCGGATGGGCTTCCAATCGTCAGAATTCCACCACGTTTAGGAGCCGATCGGCGACAAAACCATCCTTGTCCACGTCGATGAAGGGCTCGGCGACGTAGTTCGCAGATTTATTCGCTCCAGATTTGATTTGTTCGAGCGGATTTAAGAACGCCCGTCAGGCAATCGTTGGCACGCCCTTTTGGGGATGAGACAATTTGAATTCATTGAACGCTTTTTTATACGGCCGAGCCCTGTCGTTCACCAGCAGCAGCTTTTCTTCTCTAAAGCGCAGCATTTTCTTTGCTCGGCGAAATCCGGTCCTCGCCTTGCCGTAATTTTCCGCGGCGGTTTTGCTGGACTTGTGATTCACGATGACCGCGATCGCCGCCGGAGCGAATTTGCTCGCTTTCATGCAAGCGATGGCAAAATGGCGCAACGTCGCCGTCGAAATAGTCCTGATTTTCAGCGCCTCGCAGGCTCGACTGATGCGGGCGTTGAGGGCGCGGCGCAAATACCATTCGCCGTCGTAGCGTTCCGTCCATTTCGCCGTCTCGAGGATCCATTGATCGAGCTTGCTGACAAGCGAGTCTGGATAGCTGATGATAACTTCACAGTTGGGCGCAAGGCCCCTGCCGTTGGTATTCTTCTCGGCAGGTGCTCGCAGGTAATCCCCCTCACGACGAATTGCGACGATCTCACCCGGGCGCCAGCCGATGCGGGAAGCGATCTGGAGATAGCCAGCAATCCACAATGAAAATGCATCTCCCCGGTTGCGAAAATACTCGATCAAGCGGCGCAGTTCGGCGTTCCGGGCAGATTTCCTGACACTGCGTCGGGCCTTTTTCGAGGTCGGCTGGTCGGATTTTCCCTTGCGGCTTTTCGAGTCGTGAGCCTCGGGCCTGTCGTGCTGAAGCCTCCATCGCAAGGATTTTTCGGAATCATCTGAATCGAAGATCATGTCCTGGCGGACCATGAGCTCCAACCTCAATAAAAGCGCGGCGGCGATCCGCCTGATGTGGCACTTCGACCAACGGCCGTGGCTATCGAGAAACCAACATATGGCCAGCATAAGCCGCGTCTCGTAGGGAATCTCCCAAGCGGCCGGTTCCCGCTCCCTACAATATTGCGCCACGAAGCGGTCCGCGTCGCGGTGATAGAGCGCAAGCGTAGAGGTGCTGGTCGACGGTTCAGGAAACATCCGATTTCACCACGTCGTTCGAGCTGGAAGCGGCACGTCAAGCAAAGGCGGAATGCGGTACGTCACCCCGTTGGTCCACGCACGAACCAACATCGCGCGCGGCCCTGCAAGCGACAAGCGATTTTCGAGGAGCTTGAATCATGCCGGAATCGTGCAGACATTTGGCGTGCGGGCATGAGCCCGCAGCAACCAAAGGAGACGAGTATGAGCCCGATCCCGGGTAGTTACGCAGCGTCTGTCGAGGCCGCCAAGGTGCACCTCGAAGCCGCAAAAGGGGCTATGTCGCGTGATATCGCTGAAGGCGTCGCGGACGCAGACTGGGCAGCGCTTTTGCGCGACCGGCACGACGTGCGCGCGCTGATCGAGCACATTGGCGAAGCGGCGCGGTCGAAGGACTGGCTCGCTAAGCTTTATGCGTCGGCCGACAAGACGCGCCAGCAGCAGCCCGTCAGGGGCAGGCCGGCGAAGCCTAAGACGTCAGCCTCGAAGGCGTCGGTGGGACAGACCGCTGCGCAAGGCGGCGCTGCGACCGCTACCACCAATAGCTAACGTCTCTAACGTATAGACTGCACCGGAATCCGATCCGGCTCGCCGAGATTGCGGCCAGTCCCAAGCCAATGTATCATTGATACATCCCTCTTGGCTCACAGTGATCGGGCAAGGCGAGAAATCTCAAGGATTTATCGGGGATCTGGTAGCGGGGGAGGGACTCCCTACTAACCCAACAAATTTGCAAGCAACTTCAACAAAATCCAATGTTCAGGCGATACCCGTGTCTTGTGTCGCTGATACATCAAGAAGAGCATCGCGGCAACTCGCCTCAGGAAAGCAGAGGTTGGGAAGGTTGGCCTCCTATCCGCTGCGACTTCACCGACCGCAGTCAAAGCGCCTTCTACGCACATGGTACAGGGTCAAACTGCGTCACCACGCCCTTCCACAAGGGCCCTTATCAGATTATCTACATCGTTGAGTCGAAACGCTGTGGGAATTTGCTTGTTCACGGCCCTCACAAACTTTCCGAAATTTCCTATGACTTTATCGTTCTTGTCGTCTTTATATGGATCATTGGCTCGGCTAGGGCTCCTGCCGGTAGTACGTTCGAAAATGCCACCAAGTTTCGCGACTAGTCCATGAGCCTCTCGGTCCGCATCCTTACCCCTACCGCTCTCTGCGACCCGAAGCGACGACACAACCTCCAAAGTAATTTGCAATACCTCTGATAGATGTACGAGTTGGTGGGACTCTAGATCATCCCAAAAATCGCTTAACAACGCATATTCGATTGAAA
>JAJYAH010000551.1 GCA_021779635.1 Pseudomonadota bacterium
ATCTCGCCGTCGATGCCGGGGTTCTCAGTGCCGCGGCGGCAGGCAATTCGGCGCCGGGCTTTCTCAACGAACGCCTGATGAGCGATCTGCGCCCGACGCTGTTCCTGGCGCAGCTTTCGAACCTGCTGGCCGGCAATATCGCGATCGTGCACGGCGTATGCGGAACCTCACGCACTTTCATGGGCGAGGAAGTCGCAGGTGCGGACGCGGCGCGGATCGCGCTCACGCGCATAGCGGCTGGCCAAAGCGACATTGCGTTGATCGGAGGTTCGCATAACGGCCAGCGCAAGGATCTGTTGGTTCTCTACGAGTTCGGCGACTACAACCTCAAGGACAAGTTCGAGCCGGTCTGGGCGCGCAAGGAACGGTCGGGCTTTGCGCTTGGCTCCGCCGGAGCCTTTCTCGTCATCGAGTCGAGGGCGCATGCGGAAGCGCGCGGCGCGAAGCCCTATGCGCGTTTGACCAATGTCGTGGCCGACCTGTCGCAGCGCAAACGACCCGGCGACGTCAAGTCGACGCTCGAAAAGCTGTGGTCGGAACTCGGCGAACTGGGCGACAGCGGAGCTATCATCACCGGCGCCACCGGCGCCGAGCCGGCCACCTCGGAGGAACGGGCATTTCTGGCGGAACACCCGGATTTTGCGGTACGTGCGACCGGCACCATGTTTGGCCATACCATGGAAACCCAGTTCCCGCTGGGACTCGCGCTCGCAGGGCTGGCGATTTCGCGTGGCGAGTTGTTTCCGCCGACGGATTCCTCGGGGGTAGAGATTGAAATGTCCAAACCGCCTGCCCAGATTGTAGTCATCGGGGCTGGTCACTGGCGCGGTGAGGGTATGGCCCTGGTCGAGGGGATCAAGTGAGCATAGCGACCTGACCGGCGGGGGGAACCATGACTGCACCACGCGACAAATTCGGAAGGCCAATCGTCGTCGTCACCGGCATGGGCATTGTGACGTCATTGGGCGCCGGCAAGAGCGATAATTGGGCGAAGCTGACCGCGGGTGAGTCCGGTATTCGCACCATTACGCGTTTTCCGATCGACGGTCTGAGGACCACCATGGCCGGAACCGTCGATTTCGTTAACGTCGAGCCGCGCTCGTCGACCGGATTGTCCGAGCGCCTGGCCGAAATGGCCACTGAAGAAGCGCTTGAGCAGTCAGGTATCGGTCGCAAGGGCGATTTCCCGGGGCCGCTGTTTCTTGCCGTCGCGCCGGTTGAAGTGGAATGGCCGCAACGGCTGGAATTAGGGCGCGCCGCCGCAGGACAGCAAGTCGACTATGACGATCTGCTCCGCGTCAGCGGCGGCGGCGAGTACACTTCCTATCATCGCCGATTTATGTTCGGCTCGGTGGCGACTTATCTTGCCGAGACCTTTGGCACCAAGGGATCGCCGATTTCACTGTCGACCGCCTGCGCGTCCGGCGCGACGTCGATCCAGCTCGGCGTCGAAGCCATCCGCCGCGGCGAGACGGACGCTGCGTTGTGCGTGGCGACCGATGGCACGGTCAATCCGGAAGCATTGGTGCGGTTTTCTCTGTTGTCCGCACTGTCGACCCAGAATGATCCGCCCCGGGCCGCATCCAAGCCATTCTCGAAGAACCGCGACGGCTTCGTCATGGCGGAGGGTGCCGGCGCGCTGGTGCTGGAAAGCTATGATGCCGCAGTCGCACGCGGCGCGCCGATTCTGGGCGTGGTGGCCGGCTGCGGCGAGCTCACCGACTCCTTTCATCGCACCCGATCCAGCCCCGACGGCAAGCCGATCATCGGCTGTGTGCGAAAGACCCTGGCGGACGCCGGCATGGCGCCGGAGCAGATCGATCACATCAACGCGCACGGGACCGCGACACCGGAAAACGACAAGATGGAATATCTGGGGATTTCAGCGGTGTTTGGCGAACACGCCAAGAAAATCCCAGTGTCGTCGAACAAGTCGATGGTCGGTCACACCATCTCGGCGGCCGGCGCCGTTGAAGCGATATTTTCGCTGCTAACGCTTGAACACGAGCGAATTCCGCCGACGATCAACTATGACACGCCGGATCCGACGATTCTGTTCGATGTCGTCGGAAACAAGGCCCGCGACGCGCGCGTCACCGCCGTGATGTCGAATTCGTTCGGCTTCGGCGGCCAGAATGCCTCGCTGATCCTGACCCGCGAGCCGATCTAGCTGATGTAGCCATCCGATGCCGACGGTTGACGTCACCGTATCAAACGGCGATACGCACGCGATCGGAAATCGTTCTTGCCGGGGACACGGCGTCATGCGCGCGCTCACTCTTGTTGCCGATCGCCAGCTCGTGGTCGCGGATGTGCCGACGCCGCCGCCTCCGGGCGCGGGCGAAGTGCAGATCCGCGTCAAGGCGGTTGCACTCAATCACATCGACGTCTGGGGCTACCGCGGCATGGCGTTTGCGAAACGCAAGCTGCCGCTGGTGGTCGGCGCCGAAGCCTCCGGCGAGGTTGCCGCGATCGGAGAAGGTGTCACCCGCTTCAGGCCTGGACAGCCGGTGGTGATGTACGGCGCCCTCACCTGCGGGGTTTGCCGGGCCTGCCGGGAAGGCCGCGACAATCTCTGCGAAAACGTCGCCGGCGTCCTCGGCTTCCACGTCGACGGTTTTGCGCGCGAGTTCATGAACCTGCCGGAACGGCTGGTGATCCCGGTGCCGGGCGGCGTCAGTGAACGCGACGCGGCCTGCGCGCCGATTGCTTTCTCGACCGTGCAACACATGCTGTTCGACAACGCGAAACTGCAGCCCGGTGAGACCGTGCTGGTCCATGCGGGCGGTTCCGGCATCGGCACGGTTGCGATCATGATGGCCAAGAAAATCGGCTGCACGGTCATCACCACGGTCGGCGACGATTCAAAGATCGAAGGCGTCAAGGCGCTCGGCGCCGATCACGTCATCAACTATCGCAAGGATCGTTTCGAGCACGAGACCCGCAAGATCACCAAAAAGAAAGGCGTCGACGTGGTGTTCGAACATGTCGGCGCCGATACCTTTAACGGCTCGCTGCTGACGCTGAAGCGCGGCGGTAGGCTGGTGACCTGCGGTTCGACATCCGGTCCGACAACGACCATCAATTTGATGCAGCTTTTCCAGCAGCAATATCGTATCTTCGGATCGTTCGGCGCCACCATCCGGAATGTCGCCGAAAGTCTCGACAAGATGGCGGACGGCATGCTTCCGGTGATCGATACCGAAGTGCCGATCGACGATGTCGCAGCCGCGCTCAAACGCATGGAAAGTCGGCAGGTGTTTGGCAAAATCATCGTGTATTTCTGATGCGCCGGCTCTTCCTCCGCACCAAGGCTCGCATTCGCGACACGACCAAGCCGCTCGGTGAAGCCGCCGTCGGGGCCTTGACGATCGGACTGCTGCGCACCACCCGCTATTTCGATCCGATCAAGACCGCGAACCTGTTCGGCCGGATCACCCGTTTCATCGGCCCGATGACCCGCGAGCAAAAAATTGGACGCGCCAATCTGACCGCGGCCTTCCCCGAAAAGTCACCCGACGAGATCGAGACCATTCTCGCAGGCGTCTGGGACAATCTCGGACGCCTTGGCGCCGAATTCGCGCATATCGATCATATCTGGGAGCATGATCGTGCGCGTCCCGAGGACAGCCGCATCGAAATCGAGGAGCGTACCCACGAACTGTTTGCGCAGCTCCGGCTCGACGGCAAGCCGGCGCTGATCTTCTTCACTCACCTCGGCAACTGGGAGCTGCCGGCATTGGCAGCCGTCGCCCATGGACTGGATGCCGCCATCCTGTTTCGTCGACCCAACATCGCCTCCGCCAGCCGGATCATCGAAGAGCTCCGTTCAGTGAAGATGGGAACGCTGATCCCGGCTGGCCGTGACGCCCCGCTCAAGCTTGCCGACGCCCTGCAAAAAGGCCAGCACGTCGCCATCCAGGTCGACCAGTACTTCACCAACGGCGTCGACGTCACGTTCTTCGGCCGCAAGACCAAGGCCAATCCGATATTGGCCCGGCTGTTGCGGCAGATCGAGTGTCCTGTTCACGGCGTCCGGATTATTCGCCTGCCCGGGCACCGCTTCCGCGCCGAATTGTCGGAGGAAGTAAAGCCGGTGCGCGACGCTGAGGGGAAAATCGACGTTCAGGGAACGATGCAGGCCATTACCTCGGTGGTCGAAGGCTGGATCCGCGAATATCCGGACCAGTGGCTGTGGCTGCATCGCCGCTGGCGATGACGGTCCTACCGTCCCGTTTTCACCCGCGTCCATAGTCGGTTGATGACGCGCTGGGTGGCCGGGTCGCGGGCGGTGATCACGAAGAGCTTCGCAAGCGTCGCCTGGTCCGGATAGATGGTCTTGTCATCGAGAATCTTGCGGTCGACCAGCTTCTGGCTCGCAAGATTGCCGTTGGCATAGGACAAAAAATCGGAATTCCGTGCCGCGACATCGGGCCGATAGAGGTAATTGATCAGCTCATAGGCCTCGGAAACATTCTTCGCGTCGGCCGGGATCGCAAGATTGTCGAAAAACATCTGCGCGCCCTCTTTCGGAATGGCATAACCAATCTCGACATCGCTTTTGGCCTCGGAAGCCCGGCTGCGCGCCTGCATGATGTCGCCTGACCAGCCCACCACCAGGCAGATTTCGCCGGTAGCCAATGCGCTCAGATATTCCGATGAATGAAATTTGCGAATATAGGGCCTGATCTGGCTGACGACGTCGGCGGCCTTTTCGAGGTCGGCCTGTTTGGTCGAATTCGGATCGAGCCCGAGATAATTCAATGCCGCCGGCAGAATATCATCGGCGGAATCCAGCATGTGAATTCCGCAATCCCGGAACTTGGCGAGATTGTCCGGTTTGAACACGATGTCCCAGCTGTCGATCCTGGCATCGGCTCCGAGAATTTTCCGTACCGCCTTGACGTTGTAGCCGATCCCGGTCGTGCCCCACATATAATTGGCGGCGTACAGGTTACCGGGATCATAGGTCGCGAGCCGCTTCGTCACCTCCGGCCAGGCGTTGACGAGGTTCGGCAGTTTCGACTTGTCGAGCTTCTGGAAAATATTCGCCGCGATCTGGCGCTGCAGGAAATAGGCTGTGGGAACGACCACATCATAGCCCGATTTGCCCGCGAGCAACCGGGTCTCCAGCGTCTCGTTGGCGTCGAATGTGTCGTAGACAACCTTGATGCCGGTTTCCCTGGTGAAGTCTTCCAGCACACTGGGGGCCATATAGTTCGACCAATTGTAGAAATTGACGGTGCGCTCCTGGGCCTGCGCGGCCAGCGAC
>JAJYAH010000552.1:0-1631 GCA_021779635.1 Pseudomonadota bacterium
ATCTTCTCGGTGACAGAGAGCGAAGCGAGGGCTCAGCTCGTCGCGTGGGGGCGCGAGGTTAGCCTTTCGCCATTCACCGACCGCATGGCCAATCTGTTTCTTCGCCTTGAGGGGCGCGACCCGTCTCTGCCGCCTGTGCTGGCCGGTTCTCACATCGACTCGCAGCCGACGGGTGGAAAATTCGACGGCGCGTTCGGCGTGCTGGCCGCGCTCGAGGCGGTTCAGGCCATTGCAGCGCAGGGCGGGCGGCCACTTCGTGCCATTGAAATCGTCGCATGGACGAACGAGGAAGGTTCGCGGTTTGCGCCGGGCATGTCGGGCTCGGAGGTTTTCACGGGGAAGAAGAGCCTCGACGAAGCCTATGCGAGCCGTGACCAGGCCGGCATCCTGCAAGGTGACGCCGTGCGCGACGTGCTCAGCCGTGACGTTGACATTCCCCTGCGCGACTCCGGCTTTCCGATCCACGCCTATATCGAGCCGCATATCGAGCAGGGGCCGCTGCTCGAGGCGGCCGGCGTACCGATCGGCATCGTCACCGGGATTCAGGGCACGCGCCGCTATCGCGTGAAGGTCACGGGCGAGGCGGCCCACGCCGGCACAGCGTTGCGTGCCGAGCGGCGCGACGCGCTGATGGCCGCGGTGCGGATGATCGCCGCAATTGATCGCGCCACGCTCAAGCCTGACGATACCAAGCTGACCGTCGGCCTGTTCCAGGTGACGCCTAACGCGCCCTCGGTCGTGCCGTCGGAGGTGCTGTTCTCGATCGACCTGCGTCACCCCGAAAACGAGGTCGTCGATGCGATGGACCTTCGGATACGCGAGATCGTGGAAGCCGAGCGGGGGCCCTGTACCGTCGAACTCAAGCAGATCGCGCACGCGCCGTCGCTGACTTTCCCGGGCGAGATCCGCTCCCTGATCGTGGCCGCGGCTGCTGGCGAGGGCATTCCGGCCATGGATATCTATTCGGCGGCCGGGCACGACTCGCGCCAGCTTCATTATGTGTGTCCGACCGGAATGATCTTCGTTCCCTGTCGTGGCGGCATTTCGCACAACCCCGCGGAATGGGCCGAGCCGGCGCATATCGCCGCCGGCGCGAAGGTGCTCGCCAACGTCATTTGGCAACTTGCCCGGTAGCGGGCGTTGTTCGGCTTTGCGTCATCATTGCACTCAAACGTTCGCGGACTGCCGATTATTTTGCCGGTGGAATCTAGCTTAAAGACGCGATAGGCGGGCATGAAAATTAAGCGCTTTCGATCCGAGTAAATCGTATTCAACCGATAGTTCGCGCCCTCGGAGCGCATGGAACGGGCGGCACTTGCAGAGCGATTGATACAAGACGCAGAGGCTATTCACGGGCAGATCAACTCGGTGCTCGCCCCAAAAACCGAGCAGCACGCGCGCGGCGGCGAGTGACTGAACCGTCGGGGCGAGGCCACAAAGAACGCTGCTCTCGGCACCGGTCTGCCTGGCGCGTCAACCATGACAGCCTATGGTCTGCTGATCGGCTCCTCGGCGGCATTGATGGGCATCGGCGGTGGACTGGTCGCAAACGTTGCCCTCAGCCTTTACCGGTTCCCAATTCATGCCGCGATCGCGACGGCTTCGGGCGTCGGGTTGTTCGTATCGATCCC
>JAJYAH010000552.1:1641-5253 GCA_021779635.1 Pseudomonadota bacterium
CGTCGTTTCTGGTTGGGACCATCCCGGCCTGCCGCCGCTGTCCGTTGGATATGTTTCGTTGATCGGATTTGCGCTCCTGACGCCGCTCAGCCTGCTGACCGTCCGCTTCGGCGTCAATCTCGCGCACCACATGCAAAAGCGACAGATGGAAGTCGCGCTGGCCGTCTATCAGGTCCTCATCAGCTTGCGCTTTGCGGCATCGCTTTGATGCCTTGTGTCCGGCGCGGGCTGATTTCAGAAATCACGCAAGCGATCTTTTCTGATCCAATAACGATTTCTCCATACCTCGGCTGCACCAGACCTGTGCCCCACTTGTCAGCACCCCATTTAGCCTCGCGAAGAGCCGAAGAGCATTCGATACTTCTAGTTTCCGAATCTCGCCGTTGGAATTAACGCGCGCCTGGCGCGAGGACGCAAAACCGATTCCTACCAGCTATGCTTACCAACCCAGCCAACTCACGCGTGAACGTACGAGCTGATTTGTATGTCGTTGAAATTTCCCAAGCCGCTCTTGTGTGACATCGGGCAAATCACGGCTAATCCAGGCGCAACGCCGACTGGCCCTGCAGGACACCGCGATTGCTTGGATTACGACAACTCCAATCTAGCTCTTCAGGAACCCGACCGATCGCTGCGAGCACGCTGCGAGACATGCCATGGCAGAAGTAAACGCTCGGCATAGTTCACGAGGAAAAATAGCACTGCGCCGACGATCCCGAGTAGCAGCAGCGAAACGAATACTCGAACCGTGTCAAATTGCCCCTGCGCCACCAGAATCTGGAAACCGATTCCGTAGTTGCCTGCGACGAATTCGCCCACGATCGCGCCGACTAGAGCGAGGGAGATTCCAACCTTCATTCCGGCAAACAGGCTTGGAAGTGCGCAGGGAAAACGGATCTTGGTCAGCACCGCCCAGGGAGAGGCCTTGGAGACGCGCGCGAGATTGAGCATATCGGGGTCGACCGAGCGCAGGCCTAGCACGGAATCGATGACGATTGGAAAGATTGCCAGCATCAAGGCGATGGCAACTTTCGGTTCCGGACCGGTACCCATCCAGATCACAAACAGCGGCGCGAGCGCCACTTTGGGGATCGAATTCAGCACGACCAGCAGCGTGTAAGCGGTTCGCTCAAGAAACCGCGAATAGATGATGCCGACCGACAGCGCAACGCCGAGCACGACGGAGAGTCCGAAGCCGATCAACGTCATGAGCAACGTAAAGGCCAGATGGCGCAGATAGAGGCCCGGCGCCTTGAAGAATTCAACCACAATGACCGACGGCGCCGGCAAGATCAGCGGCGAGGGATGAAATATCCACACGCCGATCTCCCATAGCAACAGAGCGGCGGCGATCACTACGAAGACGTCCCGGGTCTCGCTTTCACCGCCAATTAGCCTTTTGAGGAACGCCATCATTCCTTGAGAATCCCAAGCTCGGCGAAATGATGCCGGATGCGTTGTACAAAGGTTGCGAATTCGGCGCTGTCGCGGACCGCAAGCCGGCGCGGCCGCGGCAGATCGACCGTGATGGTGTCGACGATCTTTCCCGGCGTCTTGCTCATCATCACCACGCGGTCGGAAAGGAACACGGCTTCCACGATCGAATGGGTAATGAACAGAAGCGTTTTCCGCGTGTCCTGCCAGATTTGCGCGAGTTCGACGTTGAGATCGTCCCTCGTCATCGCATCGAGCGCTCCGAACGGCTCGTCCATAAGCAGCAATTCGGGATCGGCCAGGAGCGCCCGGCAGATGGAGGCGCGCTGGCGCATCCCGCCGGAGAGCTCGAACGGGAAACGGTCCTCGAAACCGGCCAGCCCAAAGCGCTTGAGGAGCCCCATGGCACGGGCGCGTTCGGCTGCGCTCGGCTTGCGCGTAAATTCAATCGACAGCAGCACGTTGTCGAGGATGGTTCGCCAGTCCAGCAGTACGTCGCGCTGAAACACCACGCCGAGCCCATCGGGCGGCCCGTTCAGCGGGCGGCCGGCGATTTGCACCGAACCGGCGCTGACGCCTTCCAGCCCGGCAACCAGCTTCAGAAGCGTACTCTTGCCGCAGCCCGACGGCCCGACGACGCTGACGAACTCATGCGGCTTTATATCGAGATTGATGTCGACGAGCGCCGGAATGGGCCCGCGCGCCGACGCATAGGTCTTGCCAACCTGGCTGAGCGAGACATAGGCGCCGGCCGCATTTGCCGCGGCGACCGCGATTTCATTCGACGAGCGCATTCGTATAGTAGTCCGAGACGTTCCAGCCCGCATTGACGACGCCGGCCGCCTGCATCGATTTGAGCGCGGCCTCCCAATCCTCTTTCGCCTGCCAGCCAATTGGCTTGCCCTTGCTCGCCGGCGTGTCGAAATAGTCGAGTGTTAGCTTGATCTGGCCGAGCAGGATCTTTGGATCGAGCCGCGCATCCGGCCGTTCGGCGATCATCGCCCTCACACCCTCTTCGGGATTTTCGCGCAGCACCTGCCACGCGCGCTGCTCGACCTGGATCAACTTGTGCAAAGCCTGGCCCTTGGAAGCAATGGTATCTTCGCGCGCCACGAGACCATAGCTCGGGAAAGCGATGTTGGCGTCGGAAGCGAGTAGGCATTTCGACGGCCGCGACTGGTCGGCGATTGGTAGCGCGGAGCCGACCGTCGACATCAATCCGTCGGCGCGCTTGGCGATATAGGTGCCCCACAGCGCGGCCGGGTCCACCACGTCGACCTTGAGATCGTTTCGCGTCAGCCCGCCGGATTTCAGGTAGTCATCGATGAACGGCGCCCACGGGCTGGCCGCAAACACGACCACCGTCTTGCCGCGAAGGTCGGCGACCTTGCTGACCGGAGAATCCTTGTCCACGAGAACGCACAGATCGGTCTTGCGCTGGAAGGTGGCAATCGACTTGATGGTCGCGCCCTTGGCACGCGCGGAGCCGACCAGCCCGACCTGCACCTGTCCGACATCAGCCTGACCGGCGTTGACGAGCTGGATCGTGTTGCCCGAGCCGCGGCCATCTTGGATGTCAACGTCAAGGCCGGCGTGAACCAGCCTTTGTACTGGGCGAGATGCATCGCCGCCTGCACGCCCCATGGAGAGAAGTCCAGCCGGACTGAAAGTCTATCGGCGGCCGATGCGCCGCCTGCCGGCAAGCCGGCACAGGCGACTAGGAGCAGCGTCTTCAGTAGCCATCGTCTCATGTCTTCGTCCCCGGTTTGATCGAGTCCATCTCCTCAACCCTTCGCACCCGCGAGCGGCGATCCAAGCAGATAGCCTAGCACGACGTCCACGATATGCTGACGGCGCTTGTTGACGCGCCTGCGCGACGCCAGGTCCCGCTCGAGCAGCCACGAGAGCGTGTGCTGATTGGAGAGGAAGAAATAGGCGAGGCCCGAAATCGACAGGTAAAGATCGACCGCATCGACGTCGGAACGGAAGATGCCCTCGGCCTGGCCGCGCCTGAGCAGGATCTCGATAGTATCCAACAATCCGCTATAGAGCGGCTTGATCGACCGCGAGCGCTTCAACCTCGTGATCGGCGGCGTGTTCCTCGCCATCGTGCTGTTTTCCCCCGACGGCCTGCTCGGGTTGTGGGCAAAGCTTCGGCTGCGCCTGCGCCCGCACCAG
>JAJYAH010000553.1 GCA_021779635.1 Pseudomonadota bacterium
GCCGCGATCCAGCCCGCGCGCATCATGCGCATGATCGCGGCCACGGTGAGCGTCGAAATCATCTCGACCTCGACGGAGACCGAGGCGCTATTGCTCGAAGCCAACCTGATCAAGCAATTGCGCCCCCGCTTCAACGTGCAACTGCGCGACGACAAGTCGTTTCCCTATATTCTGATCACCGGCGATCACTGGGCGCCGCAGATCCTCAAGCATCGCGGCGCGCAATCGCGGCCCGGGCGATATTTCGGGCCGTTCGCCTCGGCGGGCGCGGTCAATCGCACCATCACGGCGCTACAGCGCGCCTTTCTGGTGCGCTCCTGCACCGACGGTTTTTTTGAAAGCCGGACGCGGCCCTGCCTGCTCTACCAAATCCGGCGCTGCTCGGGGCCCTGCACCGGCGAGATCGATTTTCCCGACTATACCGAACTGGTGCGCGAGGCGACGGATTTTCTTTCCGGCCGCAGCCGCGTCGTCAAACAGGAACTGGCCGGCGAGATGGAAAAGGCGTCCGCCGAACTCGCGTTTGAAACGGCCGCCCTTTACCGCGACCGCCTCGCCGCATTGTCGGCGATCCAGTCGCAGCAGGGCATCAATCCGCGCACCGTGGAGGAAGCCGACGTATTCGCCATCCATCAGGAGGGCGGCTATTGCTGCGTCGAGGTATTTTTCTTCCGCACCGGACAGAACTGGGGCAACCGCGCCTATTTCCCGCGCGCGGAGAAATCGTTCACTCCGGAAGAGGTACTGGCCTCGTTCCTCGCGCAGTTCTACGACGACAAGCCGCCGCCGAAACTGGTGCTGCTGTCCCACGACATCGAGGAAGGCGAGCTGTTGGCCAACGCGCTCTCGATCAAGGCCGGGTTCAAGGTCGAGGTCACCACGCCAAAGCGCGGCGAAAAGAAGGAGCTGATCGCGCACGCGCTCACCAATGCCCGCGAGGCGCTTGGCCGCAAGCTGGCCGATACCGCGACCCAGGGCCGGCTGCTGCAGGGCATGGCCGCGACCCTCGGGCTGCCGCATCCGCCGCGCCGGATCGAGGTCTATGACAACAGCCATATCCAGGGCACCAATGCGGTCGGCGCGATGATCGTGGCCGGACCTGACGGCTTCATCAAAAACCAGTATCGCAAGTTCAACATCAAATCCGAAGGCCTGACGCCGGGCGACGATTACGCGATGATGCGCGAGGTGCTGCAGCGTCGCTTCAAGCGGCTGTTGACGCCGGCGGCGGACGGCGCGGCCAGGCCGGACGACGATTCGTTTCCGCAATGGCCCGACCTCGTCATCATCGACGGCGGCCGCGGCCAGCTCAATGCGGTCAGAGAGATTTTCGCCGGATTGGGGCTGACGCAGGTGTCGCTGATGGCGGTCGCCAAGGGCCCGGATCGCGACGCCGGCCGCGAAACCCTGTTCATGCCCGACCGCGAGCCGCTCAAGCTCGAGCCGCGCGATCCGGTATTGTATTTCATTCAGCGGCTGCGCGACGAAGCGCATCGCTTCGTGATCGGCTCCCACCGCAAGCTGCGGAAAAAGGACATTCGCGAAGCCGGGTTGCAGGAAATTCCAGGCATCGGCCCGTCGCGCAAACGCGCCCTGCTGCACCATTTCGGAACGCTGAAGGAGATCGAGCGGGCCTCGATCGCCGACCTCGGCAAGGTTCCAGGGGTCAGCGCCGAAAGCGCCCGCAAGATTTTCGAGTTTTTCCACACCCAGCCGGGCTAGAAGCAGGTATGGCGTTATATCGGCGTCGTCCGCGGCAGTTCATGTGCGCGACACGGTTGACCTTCCTGCCTTGGCGGTATTGGTAAAGCGGATGAACATGGCGACCACAACCAGGGGAACGGCCAAGAGCTCGCTGTCCCTCCCGAATATCCTGACCTATGCCCGAATCGCCGCGATTCCGGTCGTGGTCGGCTGCATCTATGCGCAGGCCATCATGGATGGGCCGCTGTGGCTGCGGTGGGTGGCGCTGGCCGTGTTCATCGCCGCGGCGATTACCGATTATCTGGATGGCTATTATGCGCGAATCCTGGACCAGCATTCGGCGTTCGGCCGGATGCTCGATCCGATCGCCGACAAGCTCCTGGTGGCGTCCTGCCTGCTGATGCTGGCGGCGGACGGCATCATCCACGGCTGGACGCTGTGGGCCGCGATCGTGATCCTGTGCCGCGAAATTCTGGTGTCGGGATTGCGGGAATATCTCGCCGCATTGCGCGTCAGCGTTCCCGTCACCAAACTCGCCAAATGGAAGACCACGGTGCAGCTGGTCGCGATCGGGTTTCTGCTCGCCGGCGAGGCCGGTGACGAGATCATCCCGTTCACCACCCAGCTCGGGCTGCTGCTGCTGTGGGTCTCGGCGATTTTCACCATCTACACCGGCTGGGACTATTTCCGCGCCGGCATTCGTCACCTCATCGAGGAGGATGAGGCATGAAGGTCAAGTATTTCGCCTGGGTGCGCGAGCGGGTCGGAAAGGCCGAGGAAACGGTCGAGCCGCCGGCCAGCGTCCGCACCGTTGACGATCTGATCGGCTGGCTGGCGACGCGCGGCGAGACCTATGCCCACGCCTTCGAGACGCCGCGGGTGATCCGCGCCGCGATCGACCACGCCCACGTCAAATCGGATACCCTGATCGCCGGCGCCCGCGAGATTGCCTTTTTCCCGCCGATGACCGGCGGCTAATCGATTTGCAGGCAATGCGACCATGACCGCTGCCGTGACCATTCGCATTCAGGAAGCCGATTTCGACATCGCGCGCGAGATCGCGGCCCTCACGCGTGCGCGCACCGATATCGGCGCCGTCGTGAGCTTTTCCGGCATATGCCGGGACAGCGAAGGCGACGACGCCATCGCCGCGCTGACGCTTGAACATTATCCCGGCATGGCGGAGACCGAAATCGCGCGGCATGCCGAAACGGCGATGTCGCGCTGGCCGTTGACGGGGCTCACCGTGATTCACCGCGTCGGCCGCATCACACCCGGTCAAAACATCGTGCTGGTGCTGACGGCCTCACAGCATCGGGAGGCGGCGTTTCAGGCGGCCGAATTCCTGATGGATTACCTGAAGGCCAACGCCCCGTTCTGGAAGCGCGAGGAAAGGCCGACCGGAACCAGCTGGGTCGATGCGCGCCAGCATGATGACGCCGCCGCTGCGCGCTGGACCAAATCCTGATGGCCAAACCCTGATGGCAAAGCGCGCGAAACCGGCCGCCAGGCGCGGCCGCTCGGCGTCGAGATCCCCGCGCATGGCGGCCGCCGAATTGCGGACGCTGCTCGATTTCGTCCGCTATGCGGTGAGCCGGTTCGTCGAGGCGAAACTGGTATTCGCGCACGGCACCACCGATCCGGTGGCCGAGGCCGCGTTCCTGGTTTGCGCCACGCTGCATCTGGATCCCGATCAGTTCGAAACGTTCGCAACCGCGCGGGTCACCGCCGCGGAAGCCCGGCAGATTCTCGATCTGATCGCGCGCCGCATCTCGACGCGAAAGCCCGCGGCCTATCTCGTCAACAAGATCTACATGCGCGGGCTGCCGTTCTATGTCGACGAGCGCACCATCGTGCCGCGCTCCTTCATCGGCGAGTTGCTGGACTTGCATTTCGGCGGTGACGACGCCGGATCAGGCGGCGCGCTGATCGACAATCCGGCGTCGGTGAGCAGCGTGCTCGATCTCTGCACCGGTTCGGGTTGTCTTGCGATTCTCGCCAGCCGCCGTTTCCCGAATGCCCGGATCGACGCGGTGGATATTTCCAAAGACGCGATCGAGGTCGCCGCGCGCAATGTTGCCGATTACGGTCTGGGCGACCGGGTGACGTTGCATCGGGGCGACCTGTTCAAGCCGCTCGGCGGCAAGCGCTACGACCTGATCCTCGCCAATCCTCCCTATGTCGACGCCCACGGCATGGCAGAGCTGCCGCGCGAGTGCCGCGCCGAGCCAAGGCTTGCCTTCGACGGCGGCGCCGACGGGCTTGATATCGTGCGCCGCATCTTGGCCGAGGCCGGACGTCATCTGACGCCGCAGGGCGGGCTGTTGTGCGAGATCGGCCGTTGCCGGCCCGCGCTCGAGGCAGCCTATCCGCAGACCGACTTTCTGTGGCTCGATACCGAGGAATCCGACGCCGAAGTGTTCTGGGTCGATGCCGCCAGTTTGTGAATTGCGCGCAGGCGCAGATGCTCCCCGGTCTTCGCTGATCTTGTGTCGGGGACCGGAAATGGCCGTACTTTCCGGCAATAACGGTGATAACAACGGCCAGCACCAACTGAAATGGAAGTCCTTCGGGACTATGTAATCGATGGCCGGCCCGACCGCTCCACAGGATTTTCTAAAGGCCGAAAATGTCGGCCTTCGCATGCTGCTCGAGCAGGCAGGTATCGATGCCAAGGCCTTGCTCGCGCAAGCCGGGATCGATGCCGAGCAGCGCGAGGCCGCCGACAAGCTGCAAAAGCTTATTATGGAAGAATTGCACCACCGCATCAAAAATACGCTGGCGACTGTAAGCGCCATCGCCTCGCAGAGCCTGCGCACTGCAACCAGCATCGAGCACGGCCGGCAGGCCATCGAAAGCCGGCTGCTGGCGCTGGGCCGCGCGCACGATTTGTTGCTGCAGGCGCGGTGGTCGAGCGCCAGCCTCGCCGATATCGTCCAGGGCGCGACGGAGCCTTATAGTCAGGGCGAGGGAAAGTTCTCGATCGAGGGACCGGACCTCAAGATTGCGTCCGGCGCAGTGATCGCGCTGGCGATGACGCTCAACGAACTCTGCACCAACGCTACCAAATTTGGCGCACTGTCGGTGCCCGCGGGACGTGTCGCGATCGCCTGGACCATCGACGAGAAGAATGCACGGCTGCATTTGACCTGGACCGAAAGCGGCGGTCCGGCAGTTCGCGCACCGACCCGGCAAAGCTTCGGAACCCGGCTGATCGAGACGCTTGGCAAGCAGTTGAACGGCGAGGCCGAAATGGCCTACGCCCAGGGCGGCTTCGCCTACGCGCTGGACGTCCCGCTGATCTCGCTCAAGCCGCCCGATTGAGCTGAAACGAGTGCCAAAGTTGCCGGTTTCCGCGTCAAAGGAAGTTGATAGCCTACGGCCAAACCTCCCACCGCAACACATCCCAAAACGCAAAAAGGCCCCCAGGTAGGAAGCGGCCTTTCCCGCATTGCGGTTGCTCTGGCTCGACAGCGAGGATGCGGACGCCGAGGCGTTCCGGGTCAGCGCCGCGGACTTGCGTTGGAGCCGGTCGAGCGAAGCTGG
>JAJYAH010000554.1 GCA_021779635.1 Pseudomonadota bacterium
CGTCGGCGAAATGATCAGGGTGATTCATTTGTGTCAGGCGCACGGCATCCAGGTAACGCCGCACAGCCCGTATTTCGGACCCGGCTTCGTCGCCTCGATTCATATCGCGGCGGCGCTGGTCGAGAAGCCGATGATCGAGGTTCTCTGGCTCGACATGGAAGCCAATCCATTCGATCCCTGGGTCCGCGCCGTCGGTGGGAGAGTGCGGGTCCCGGATGGCCCGGGTCTCGGCTGCGATCCCGATCCCGACATTCTCAAGCGCTTTGCCAGCGGCACGGCGACGCGCACCGAGCGAAAGCCGAAGCCGTGAAGGTAACCGCCGTAGAAACCCTTCCGGTACTCGTGCCGCTCGCCAGTCCGATCGGCAGCGCGCTCGGCCCGATCCACAGTTTCGGCTGTATTCTTGTTTCGGTCAGAACCGATGCCGGCATCACCGGCGAGAACCTCATCTTCACGCTCAACGGCCGGCGCACCAAGGTACTGCGTCAGATGGTCGATGAATTGGCCGATCTGGTTGTCGGACGCGATGCAGGCCATATCGCGGATTTCTGGGCACGCGCCTGGAAGGATATCAATTTCCTTGGCCACAAGGGAGTGCCGGTGGTCGGCATATCCGCGCTCGACGGCGCACTCTGGGATGCGCTCGGCAAGGCCTCTGGCCTTCCGCTGTATCGATTGCTGGGCGGAGCAAAGACGGTTGTGCCGGCCTATCAGAGCGCCGGGCTGTGGCTGTCGTCATCGACCGACGAACTGGTGGCCGAAGCCGAACGCTTCGTCGCGCAGGGTTTCAAGGCCATGAAGATGCGGCTCGGTTCGCCCGATCCGAACACCGACATCATGCGTGTCAAGGCGGTACGCGATGCGATCGGCCCCCATATCAAACTGATGGCTGACGCCAATCAGGGTCTCAACGAGGCGCAAGCGATCCGGCTTGGCCGGATGCTCGAGCCATTCGACCTGACATGGTTCGAGGAGCCGCTGCCGGCGTGGGATCTCGAAGGTCTTGCGCGAGTATCCGCGGCACTCGACACGCCCATCGCCAGCGGCGAGACCGAGTACACCCGTTACGGTTTTCGCCGCATGCTGGAATTGCGCTCCGCCGATATCCTGATGCCGGACCTGCAGCGCGTCGGCGGCGTCAGCGAATTCATGCGCGTCGGCCACATGGCGGAAAGCCACGATGTGCCGGTATCAAGCCATCTGTTCCCGGAGACCAGCATCCAGGTGCTCGGTGCGCTCGCGAACGCCATCTATCTCGAATACATGCCGTGGTTCTCGAAGCTCTATCATGAAGAATTAGTATTCAAGGACGGCAACGCCATCGTCCCCGAACGACCCGGCTGGGGCTTCACCTTCAATTACGACTATGTCCGGCATCTGAACCAATAAGTCGCAGGATATTTTTCCGCCCGTGCTATGGACATTGCTTCCCGGTCAAGTTCAAATTTGGCCGTTCAGGTTTTAAGCCGTCACAAGCCGGAACGACAAGACGGACGCCCGCAGCAACGACGGGCGCCGGCAAGGAAACAAACGGAGGCCTTCATGCGCATGTCTCGTCGTGACCTTTTGTTAGGCAGCGCGAGCGCGCTGAGCGCCGCAACGCTCCCATTTCCAAAGCCCGCGATTGCGCAGTCGGAACCGATCAAGATCGGCTGCCTGGCCGCGATGACCGGACCGAGTTCGGCGCCGACCATCGGCTTCAACCGCGGCGTGAACTTCGCCGTCGACGCGATCAACGCCGCCGGCGGCGTCAAGGGCCGCAAGATCGAGATCGTCATGCGCGACACCCAGGGCGATCCGACCAAGGCGGTGAACGCCACCCAGGAATTGATCAGCCAGGTCAAGGTCCACGCGATTTGGGGGCCGCTGAATTCGGGCGAGGCGCTTGCCGTCACGCCGATCATGGCGCGCGCCAAGATGCCGGACATTCATCCTTGTGTCGTCGAGAGCCTGATCGACCCCAAGAAATTTCCGAATGCGTTCCGCATGGCGCCTTCGATCAGTCAATGGGACGACGCCGCCCGCAATTATTGCCTTAATATCCTCAAGGTAAAAAAGGTTGCCGTGATCGGCGACACCACGGGTTATGGCGTGACCGCCGTCGGTGTGTCGGTGACGGCCTTCAAGAAGGACGGTGCGGAAGTGGTCTATCAGGCCAACGTCGATTCCACCCAGCCCGACATGACCCCTGACATGCTGCGCGCCAAAGAGGCCGGCGCTGAAGCGATCGTGGTCTGGAGCGTCTCGACCGGCATGGAAGCACGAATGTTCAACAGCCGCGCGGCGATGAACTGGGACGTTCCGTTCGTCGGTCATCCGTCAATGTCCTCCGGCGAAATCGCCGGGCTGGTCGAGAAGCCCGCCAACTGGAAAAAAGTTTACGCCATCGGCTACAAGAGCTGCAGTTACGATACCGCCGGCAAGCTGCCGGCGAAGAGCGAGGATCTCGTTGGTCGTCTGCTCAAGGCCAATGTCGTGATCAACGATACGCTGCTGTGGTGGGTCGCCGGCGGGATCGATGCGATCGAGCTGATTGCCAAGGCCGTCGCCGAAAGTGGATCCACCGACAGCGAGGGCATCGTCAAATATTTGAATACGCTGTCGAAGTATCCCGGCTACTTCGGCACCTACACATTCACACCGACCCAGCATAACGGCTATCCGACCGACGAGATCGTGATGTCGGAGGCCTCTACCGCCAAGAACGGCACCTTCGCGGTGGCTCCGGGGTATACCTGAGGCTGCGGAAAGCGCATCAGATGCTCGCCTCGATTCTCGCAACTGGTCTCGCGGCTGGCGCGATCTACGCGCTCGTCGGGATCACCTACAACACCATGTTCTCGACCTCGAGGGTGATGAGTTTCACCGCCGGCCAGCTCGCCATGCTCGGCGGCGTGTTCGGCTCGATGTTCGTGCTGAAGATGGGTCTGCCGATCCTGGTCGGATTCCTTCTGACGCTGCTCGGCTGCGCGATCATCGGGGTGATCACCGAGTTCGTCGCGGTACGGCCTGTACTCAAGAGCCTCGACCAGCATCTCTATGTACTTTCGACTCTGGCGCTTGCGCTGATGATCCAGCAGGTGGCGGCGATCAAATGGGGCACCGAACCACAGCCCTTTCCACGCCTGATCGGTTGGGGAGGCGGGGCGTGGGACGAAAAGTTCTGGCTGCCGGTCGCAGCCTGCGCGATCACCATTATCGGCCTCGAATATCTGTATCGCCGGACGCTGGTGGGCCGCGCGTTCCTGGCTATCGCGGAAGACAATTTCGCCGCGCGCGCGCTAGGACTGCCTGAACGCAATTTGCGCATCGCCAGCTACGCGCTCGCCGGAATCATCGGCGGCGTTGCCGGATTTTCCGGCGGCGAGTTGCTGCTGGCGTTTTTCGCCAATGGCGCACTCTTGAATTTCTACGGCTTCGTGCCGGTGGCGCTCGGCGGACTCGGCAATAACCGCGGCGCCATCATCGGCGGTCTCGCGCTTGGCCTGTTCCAGCAGGCCGCGAATTTCCTGGTCGGCGGCATCTTCTCCTCGGTGGCCGTGTTCGCGCTGTTCATCGTCGTTCTGCTGGCGGCGCCGCAAGGTTTGTTCGGCTCGTCGACGACAAGGAGGGTGTGATGGCCGCGGTCGCCACGGCCTCTGAACGCGGCGAAACGTACGCCTTTCGCGCGATCCTGCCGCAGCTCGCTCCGTTTGCCGGCATCCTTGCGGTCGCCATGATCCTGCCGTTCGTCAGCAACGACTACTGGGCGCTGATCGGCACGCGGGCAGCGATCTACTGGGTGCTGGTCTCCGGCCTCAACCTTGTCGTCGGCTTCGCCGGTCATCTGGCCATCGGCTATGTCGCGCTGCTGGCGCTCGGCGCCTATACGACAAGCGTGCTGGTTGCCGGCAATGTCGTGGCGCCGGTGCCGGTTTTCGCCGCATTGCCGATCGCGGGCTGCGTCGGCGCCGTGTTCGGGGTCATCGTCGGCTTGCCGGCCCTGCGCTTGCGCACGTTCTATTTCGCGATGTCGACGCTTGGCTTCGCCACCATCGTCACGCAGATTGCACTGGCCTGGCAGAGTGTCACCGGCGGCGGCATCGGCATTGCCGGTCCGGAATTTCCGGCACCCTTCAATACCGCCTGGGGCTACTATTATCTCTGCGTGGCGTTCGCGGCTTTCTCGACCTGGATGAGCGCCAACGTCGCCCACAGCCGGTTCGGCCGCGCCCTGATCGCGGTCCGCGACGCCGAAGTCGCAGCCGAAGCCACCGGCATTTCCAAACCGCGCATGCTGATCGCGATCTTTCTGTTCGCCGGCGCGCTGGCAGCGATTGCCGGCGGACTGTTTGCGAGCCTGCAGACCTACATCACGCCGGACGCTTTTACCTTCGATCTGTCGATCTTGTTCTTCATTGCGATCCTGATCGGCGGACGCGGCTCGATCCTGGGCCCGATGCTGGGGACCATCATACTGACCATCCTGCCGGAGATCGCAGCCCCCCTGGCGGCATGGTCGACGTTCCTCTTCGCAGCGCTGCTGCTGGCAATCGTGCTGGCGATGCCCGGCGGCATCGCAGCATTGCTCGACTTCCGCAACCGCCGTCCGCTCGCCAGTAACCGCGCCATCGTGCCGCGCCCGGCCGCGCTCGGCGACATCGCGCGCAAGACCGCGGGCGACAAGACGCTCAGCCTGCGCAACATCGTCCTGAGTTTCGGCAACGTCCGGGCGATCGACGGTCTCGATCTGGATGTGAAGCCGGGCGAGGTGCACGGCCTGATCGGCCCCAACGGCAGCGGCAAGACCACTACGCTGAACGTGATTTCGGGTTACTACGCGGCGTCCGCGGGAACGCTGGCGCTCGGCGCGGAAGCAATGCCGGCCGGAATGCCGGAAGTCCGCGCGCTGCGTGGCATCGCCCGCACGTTTCAAACGCCACGCGTGATCGGCGCGGCCTCCGTCCTGCAGAACGTGATGATCGGCGGCACCGTCGAGGGCGAAGCGACGTTTATCGAGGCGCTGCTGGCATTGCCGCGTCACTGGCGCGACGAGCGAAAGCTCGCGGCCTCTGCGCGCACGCTGCTTGGCGTCGTCGGACTGGAGCAGCTCGCTGACGTCCGCGCCGACCGCCTGCAGCACAGCGAGCTTCGTTTCATCGAGATCGCCCGCGCGCTGATGCTCGATCCGGACTTTTTGCTGCTCGACGAGCCGGCCGCGGGTCTGTCCGGCGACGAGATCGAACGCTTGGGCGCCCTGATCAAGGCG
>JAJYAH010000555.1 GCA_021779635.1 Pseudomonadota bacterium
ACCGGCGAACGGCATGAGGAGCATCCGAAGAAGGCGCCCTACAACACTCTCATCCTGATGAACGACAAGGGTGAGGTGGTACAGAAATATCGCAAGATCATGCCTTGGGTGCCGATCGAGGGCTGGTATCCCGGAAATTGCACCTACGTGTCCGAAGGACCCAAGGGTCTCAAGGTCTCGCTGATCATCTGCGACGACGGCAACTATCCCGAGATCTGGCGCGACTGCGCGATGAAGGGGGCCGAGCTGATCGTGCGCTGCCAGGGCTACATGTATCCGGCCAAGGATCAGCAGGTGGTCATGGCGAAAGCGATGGCGTGGGCCAACAACGTTTATGTGGCCGTCGCCAATGCCGCTGGCTTCGACGGCGTCTATTCCTATTTCGGTCATTCGGCGATCATCGGTTTCGACGGCCGCACGCTCGGGGAGACCGGCGAGGAAGAATACGGCATCCAGTACGCCCAGCTCTCCAAGATGCTGATCCGCGATGCACGCAAGAATGGCCAATCCGAAAACCATCTCTTCAAGCTGGTGCACCGCGGCTACACCGGGATGATCAATTCCGGCGAAGGCGACCGTGGCGTGGCGGCATGTCCTTACGAATTCTACTCGAAGTGGATCGCCGATCCCGAAGGCACCCGCGAAATGGTGGAATCCTTTACCCGAACCACCGTGGGAACCGACGAGGCGCCAATCGAGGGGATTCCCAACAAAGTGGCGGCACATCGCTAAGCCGAAATCTGAAGCTTCGCGCCGGCCTGACGCCGTCGGCGCGAAGCCCTTCTACCGCACGCCTAATGCTGAAAGGATCTGGCGCGATGCTGCGCATTGATCATGTCCTGGGTAGCCGCCTCGAACCCGCCTTCTCGGAGGAAATTCATCGCCTCGAGCACCGCGGTGCGGTCGACGTGGTCAATATACCGACGGCGGATCTGGCGCGGCGCCGGCTGCTGGCGACGACGCGCGCGGGCGAGGAACTTGCGATCGCCTTGCCGCGTGACCAAAAGCTGTTTGACGGCGCGGTGCTGTTGATCGACGGCAAACGCGCGATCGTCGTGCGCGCCGCGACCGAGCGATGGATGCGCCTCGAGCCGCGCTCGATCAGCGATGCGATCGAATTGGGCTATCACGCCGGAAATCTGCATTGGCGCGTCCGTTTTCAGGGCGAGGTTCTGTTTGTTGCGCTGGAGGGCCGGCCCGAGGACTACACCGCCCGGCTTGGAGAAATGATCTCGGGACGCCGGGTCGGCGTCAGCATTCTGGACGAGGAAGGCGACGGGGATAGCGCCACGCAGTCGGGCGACGTTTCGGTCTCGGCGAAAGATCATTCTCACCACGATGGCCGCTAGGGATGCTGTCGATATTGCAGGCGATCTGGCAAGCCGACGGGGCGTTTCCGAGCGGATCCTTTGCGTTTTCCTACGGGGTCGAGGGTGTCGTCGCGCTGCGTCCTGAACTGGACCAGGCTGGCCTTGCCGAATTGACGGCTACTATTATCCGTCAACGCTGGCAGACCTGCGATCGGATCGCCCTGGTAAAGGCATTCCGCGCCGCCGGCGATCTCGACGCCATTGCAGATATCGACCGTAACGTCGAGGCTTCGACGTTCGGCAGTACCATCCGCGACGGCTCGCGGCGCAACGGCGGATCCTTTCTGGCCTCACATGCGAGGCTCGGCGATGTGATGGCGCTGCGTTTGCGTGGCGCCGTCCGCTCGGGCATCTGCCTCGGCCATATTGCCGTTATGCAGGGAGCGCTCTGGCAGGCCATGGGCCTTGGCGAAATGCTTGCGCAACTTGCTTCCGCCTACGGGGTGGCCTCGGGCGTCACCGCGGCGGCGGTGCGGCTTGGCGCGATCGGCGCGCTGGAGGGTCAGAAGATCCTGCGCGGATGCCTTCCCTTGATCGAGGCCCTGGTCGCTCAGCCGGTCCCGGAAGACGCGGAACTGTCGAGCTTCATTCCGTTTCTTGAGATCGCCGCCGCGCGACATGCGCGGGCCGATCTTCGCCTGTTTGGCAACTGAGGGGCTTGACGATGCTGCTGACACCTACCGAGCTCGAACGTTTGACCATCTTTACCGCGGCCGAACTGGCGCGGCGGCGACGCGCCAAAGGACTGAAATTGAACTACCCCGAAGCGGTCGCCATCATCACCGACGAAATCCTGGAAGGGGCGCGAGAAGGGCGCTCGGTTGCCGATCTGATCGGATATGGATCGACGATCCTGTCGACCGATGACGTGCTGTCCGGCATCGCCTCGATGATGAACATCATTCAGGTGGAATGCGTGTTTCCCGACGGTACCAAGCTCGTGACGGTCCATGAGCCGATCCGCCCTGCGCCCGGAACGCGGGCGGATGTCGAACACCCGGGCCGCATCACTGCCGTTGACGGCAGCATCGATCTCAATGCGGGCCGCCGCTCGGTCACATTGAAGGCGCGCAATACCGGCGATCGCCCGATCCAGATCGGATCGCACTTCCACTTCTTCGAGGTCAACAAGGCCATGGAGTTCGACCGGGCGGCCGCCTTCGGCATGCGTCTCGACATTCCAGCCGGTACGGCGGTGCGGTTCGAACCTGGAGCGTGGAAGGAAGTGACGCTGGTGACCCTGGGCGGCCGGAGCGAATTGACCGGCCTGAACAACCTGACGAATGGATCAAGCTCGGATCTCGCTGTGCGCGCTGGCGCGCTCGAACGGGCGAAAAAGCGCGGCTTCAAGGGGGCGTCGTGAAATGGCGAGCATCGACCGTCACGATTACGCGGCACTTTACGGTCCGACCACAGGTGACTCGGTTCGGCTCGGCGATACCGCGCTGACGGCGGTCGTCGAAAAAGATCACGCCGTTTACGGCGACGAATGCCTGCACGGCGGCGGCAAGACCTTGCGTGACGGAATTGGCATGGCCGGCATTACCAGCGCCGAGGGAGCGTTGGACTTTCTGCTTTGCAACGTCGTCATCATTGATCCGGTGATCGGAATCGTCAAAGGCGACCTCGGCATTCGCCACGGCCGTGTCGTCGGCATCGGCAAGGCCGGCAATCCGGCCATCATGGACGGCGTCGATCCGCGCCTGATCGTCTCCAGCGGCACCACGGTGCGCGACTGCGAAGGCCTGATTGCGACGCCGGGCGCGATCGATGTTCACGTGCACTTCGACAGCGCCGGCCTCGTCGAGCATGCGCTGGCAAGCGGCATCACCACGATGATCGGCGGCTCGCTCGGCCCGATCACCGTCGGGATCGATTCCGGCGGTCCCTTCAACACCGGCAAGATGCTGCAGGCCGCGGAAGCCTGGCCGATGAATTTCGGCTTTTTGGGACGCGGCAATTCGCATCGCGCGCCGCCATTGATTGAGCAGCTTGAAACCGGCGTCATGGGCCTGAAGCTTCACGAGGATTGGGGGTCGATGCCGGCGGCGATCGACACTTGCCTGCGGGTGGCCGATGAATACGATTTTCAGGTACAGATCCACACCGATACCCTGAACGAGTCCGGCTTCGTCGAAGATACCCTGGAGGCGATCGGTGGCCGCACCATCCACATGTACCATACCGAGGGCGCCGGCGGCGGCCACGCGCCGGATATCATCCGTGTCGCCGGCGAGATGCATTGCCTGCCGTCATCGACCAATCCGACCAATCCCTTCACCATCAACACGTTCGACGAACACCTCGACATGACGATGGTGTGCCATCATCTCAATCCGGCGATCCCGGAGGATGTGGCATTCGCGGAAAGCCGCATTCGCAGACAAACCATCGCAGCCGAGGATGTGCTGCATGACATCGGCGCCATTTCGATGCTCGGCTCCGACAGCCAGGGCATGGGCCGCATCCACGAGGTGATCTGCCGCACCTGGCAGTTGGCGTCGAAGATGAAGGAGCAGCGCGGCGCGCTGCCGGAAGACCGCCCCGGTTTCGGCGACAATGCCCGGATTCTCCGCTATATCGCCAAATACACGATCAACGCCGCGCGCACGTTCGGGATCGCCGACCACATCGGGTCGCTGGAAGATGGCAAGCTTGCCGATATCGTGGTTTGGCGCCCGGCCTTTTTCGGCATCAAGCCTGAACTGGTGATCAAGGGCGGCTTCATCGCCTGGGGTGCGATGGGCGACAGCGCGGCCTCGCTGATGACCTGCGAGCCGATGCTGATGCGCCCGCAGTGGGGAGCGTTTGGCAAAGCTCCTGCAGCTTTGTCGGCGTGCTTTGTGCATCCGCTGGCAGTCGCACGCGATTTGGCGGGTGAACTTGGCCTCTCCAAGGGGATGCTTCCGGTCGGAGGCACGCGAAAGCTGTCAAAGCGCGACATGCAGTGGAACGATGCCTGTCCAAAGATCACCGTCGACCCCGAGACCTTCAATGTTTTCGTCGATGGTGTACTTGCGACCTGCGAACCGGCTCGCGAAGTGCCGCTGGCGCGCCGCTACATGCTGAGGTGACCGATGCGGCAGGCGATCGAAGGAAGTGGCACCACGTCCGCGGTCGTATCGCCGGCGGCCCGGGTGGGCATCGGAGGACCGGTCGGGTCAGGCAAGACCGCGCTGATCGAAGCGCTGATCCCGGAACTGCAGCGTCGAGGCGTCGACCTTGCCGTGGTGACCAACGATCTCGTCACCAAGGAAGACGCCGAACGGTTGCGCCGCTCCGGCCTCATTGATCCCTTGCGGGTATCCGCCGTCGAAGCCGGCGCCTGCCCGCACACCGTGATCCGTGAGGATCCGACGTTGAATATCGCAGCCGGCGACGACCTCGAAGCCAGATTTCCGGGCGTCGAATTGATCCTGTTCGAGTCGGGCGGCGACAATCTCGCATCGACCTTCTCGCTCGATCTGGTCGATTGGTGGATCTTTGTGATCGACGTCGCCGGTGGCGACGATATTCCACGCAAAAGGGGACCGGGGCTATTGCGGTGCGATTTGCTCGTCGTCAACAAGATCGATCTGGCGCCGTATGTTGGAGTAGAGCTCGAGCCGATGCTGGCGGAGGCGAGGCGGGTTCGCGCCAATCGGCCGATCATCGCCACCAACGCGCGATCCGGCGTCGGAATCAAGGAGGTTGCCGATGCTATCCTTGCCGCAGTCCTGTTCCGAACCTGACGCCGGCCGCGAGGCCGAAGTTTTAGAGTCTGTTCCGTTCCGATTGGATCGGAACGAAGGCTCCAATTCTTTATTTGACGCGTTTTCTTCACGCGAACCGGTATCCACTTCGCTCGAAAACGCTCTCCTGGTTGCGGAACTGGCGG
>JAJYAH010000556.1 GCA_021779635.1 Pseudomonadota bacterium
TTCTTGGCCGAGACGGCGGTGATGCGGCTCGGCACGATCTTGCCGCGCTCGGACACGTAACGCATCAACAGCTTGGAATCCTTGTAGTCGATTTTCGGCGCATTCGGACCCGTGAACGGGCAGGTCTTGCGGCGGCGGAAAAACGGACGGCGTGCACCAGCTTCAGCCATGATTCCTACTCCTCGCTCACAGCGTCGGCATCATCGCGCGGGCGGCGCGGACCACG
Source organism: Pseudomonadota bacterium (assembly GCA_021779635.1). The sequence goes on from JAJYAH010000556.1 coordinate 227, forward strand.
GTCGCCGCGGTAGCCGCCGCCGTCGCGATCGCCACGGAAGCCGCCATCGCGGTCGCCACGGAAACCGCCGCCACGATCATCGCGGTCGCGGTCGCGATCGGCCTTGCGCATCATCGCCGAGGGGCCTTCCTCGTGCTCGTCGACGCGAACGCTGAGATAGCGAATCACGTCTTCGCTGATCCGCTCCTGCCGCTCGATCTCCGCCACTGCCGCCGACGGGGCGTCGATGTTCAGCAGCACGAAATGTGCTTTTCGATTCTTGTTCATCCGATAGGTGAGGGAACGTACGCCCCAGTTTTCCATCTTCACGACCTTGCCGCCGAGCTGCTCGACGATGCCGGTCATCTGGGTGGTCAATTCCTCGACCTGTTGGGTACTCGCATCCTGACGCGCGAGAAAAACATGCTCATAAAGAGGCATGGATGTCCTTTCCAATGTTAGCGTGGTTCCCGGCGGCAAGCCCTTCGAACCCTTCGGAAAGGACTCGATATGCTCAGAAGGCGGAAGCACGGGACGACGGACCGACTGGCCCTGCCACATCAACATCGCCGAAAAGGTGAAATTGCTGAGACCGTCCGTTCAGCTCCCGGCCGGGATCCACGGATGGCGCGGTTTATACGGATTTTGAGCGCGATGGCAAGGGAAAGCGAGCCAATCGGGGAACCGTCCGGGCGGGAGCCGGCGGGCGGCTTGACACAACCGGCTCCTGCGGTGTCTTTCGGCTCAACTTTGGGGATTTCCAGCATTCAGGGGCGCCGATGACGGCAGCATTCACTTTTCCGGGGCAGGGCTCCCAGGCGGTCGGCATGGGCAAGGCGTTGGCCGAGGCTTTTCCGGCGGCCCGGGCCGTGTTCGACGAGGTCGATGCGGCGCTCGGGGAGAAGCTGACCACCATCGTCTGGGACGGTCCGGCCGAAACCTTGCAGCTCACGGAAAATGCCCAGCCGGCATTGATGGCGGTCTCGCTTGCGACCTTGCGCGTGCTGGAGACCGAAGCCGGCTTCTCGGTGGGACGGGACGCTGCATTCGTTGCCGGACATTCGCTCGGCGAATATTCCGCGCTCGCCGCCGCCGGCAGCCTCAGCATCAGCGACACCGCACGGCTGTTGCGCACCCGCGGCGTTGCCATGCAGAAGGCCGTGCCGGTGGGCGTCGGCGCCATGGCCGCGCTGCTGGGTCTCGATTATGAGGCCGCAGTGGCCGTCGCCGAGGAGGCCGCGCAGGGACAGGTCTGCCAGGCTGCCAACGACAATGGCGGCGGCCAGGTCGTGGTCTCCGGCGACAAGGCCGCGGTCGAGCGCGCGCTTGAAATTGCGAAGACCAGAGGTGCCAGACGTGCGATGCTGCTGCCTGTGTCCGCGCCGTTCCATTGCCGTCTGATGCAACCCGCGGCCGACGTGATGGCCAAAGCACTGGCCGAGGTCACCATCGAACGGCCGGTTTCGCCCCTGGTATCGAACGTATTGGCCGCGCCGATTTCGGATCCGGACGAGATACGCCGCCGCCTGACCGAGCAGGTTACCGGAACCGTGCGCTGGCGTGAGTCGGTGGCCTACATGGCCAGCCACGGGGTTACGCGGTTTTTCGAAATTGGCGCCGGCAAGGTGTTAAGCGGGCTGGTCAAGCGGATCGCCGACGGTGCCGTCGGTGTTTCGGTCGGTGGTCCCGGTGATATTGCTTCGGCGAAAGACGCGCTCGCTGCCGCGCAGACGGCCTGAGCGAGGGAGAGACGAGGATGTTCGATCTGACTGGCAGGACGGCGCTCGTTACCGGCGCAACCGGCGGCATCGGTGGCGCGATCGCGCAGGCGTTGCACGCGCAGGGCGCAACGGTCGCCATCTCGGGGACGCGGCGCGAGGTGCTGGCTACGCTCGCCGGCAAACTCGGCGCGAAGGTTCATGTGCTGCCGTGCAATCTGTCTGACACCGCCGAGGTCGAGGCGTTGGTTCCGGCGGCTGAAAAAGCAATGGGACAGGTCGATATTCTGGTCGCCAATGCCGGCATCACCCGGGACAATCTGTTCGTGCAATTGCGCGACGAGGACTGGGATGAGGTCATCAAGGTCAATTTGACGGCGACCTTCCGTCTGGCCCGTGCCGCGACCAAGCTGATGATGCGCAAGCGCTTCGGCCGCATTATCGCGATCACCTCGGTCGTCGGCGTCACCGGCAATCCGGGCCAGGGGAATTACACCGCATCAAAGGCCGGACTGATCGGCATGATCAAGACGCTGGGGGCGGAATACGCCAAGCGCAACATCACCGCCAACTGCATCGCCCCGGGATTTATTGCGACGCCGATGACCGACGCGCTCAACGACAAGCAGCGCGAAACCATTCTTTCGAAAGTTCCTGCAGCCCGGCTTGGAACGCCCGAGGATATTGCGGCGGCAGCGGTGTATCTCAGTTCGAATGAAGCGGCGTATGTCACCGGGCAGACGATTCACGTCAACGGCGGGATGGCTATGTTTTGAGCCGTCTGCCGGTTCGTTCCGGCGTGGTGAAAGGCCGTTCCGGTCGCCGATTGAGGCTTGTAGTCAAGGCTTGGGAAGTATGATAACCGAACCACCAACGGATGGGCAAAGAACGCCATTGCAGGATTTTGAAACCCTGTATATTGGCGGTGCGGAGCCTGCCGTCGTTCGCCGGTCCCTTGTCGGCTATGACGGGGCCAAATCAAGACGATGTGCGGCTGCGAAGAGAATTTAACGATCACGATGGCTCGTATCGTCTTGGGGTCGGGTCCAATGGAACAAGCGCGAGGTTGAACGATGAGTGAGATTGGCGAGCGAGTTAAGAAGATCGTGGTCGAACACCTTGGTGTCGAACCCGAAAAGGTTGTCGACAACGCGAGCTTCATTGACGACCTCGGTGCAGACAGCCTCGATACTGTCGAACTGGTGATGGCCTTTGAAGAAGAATTTGGTTGTGAAATTCCCGACGATGCAGCGGAGACGATTTTAACCGTCGGTGACGCTACGAAATTTCTTGAAAAAAACGCGAAAAGCTGACGTCCCCGCGCGGTGTTGACGAAGCCGGACGGGCCGTGGTCGAGCGGTCCACCGGCTTCTTGTTGTGGGCCGCGAATGCTGGGCTGGAGTGCTGGATATGAGGCGGGTTGTCGTCACGGGCCTCGGCATGGTTTCGCCGCTCGGCTGTGGCGTCGAGCCGACCTGGAAGCGCATCCTCAACAGCGAGAGCGGCGCCAGGAAGATCGACACCTTTGACGTCTCCGATCTGACCAGCCGCATCGCCTGCGTAATTCCACGCGGCGACGGCACCGGCGGCACCTTCAATCCCGACCAGTGGATGGAGCCGAAGGATCAGCGCAAGGTCGACGATTTCATCATTTTCGCAATGTGCGCGGCGCGCCAGGCGCTCGACGATGCCAACTGGCATCCCTCCAACGAGGAGGACCGTTGCGCCACCGGGACCATGATCGGTTCGGGAATCGGCGGCCTTTCGGGCATTGCCGATACCGCGCTGCTTCTCAAGGAACGTGGTCCGCGCAAGGTGTCGCCGTTTTTCATTCCCGGCCGTCTGATCAACCTGGCTTCAGGTTATGTGTCGATCGAGCACGGCCTCAAGGGCCCCAATCATTCGGTCGTGACCGCCTGTTCGACCGGCGCCCACGCGATCGGCGATGCAAGCCGGCTCATCGCGCTCGGCGACGCCGATGTCATGGTGGCGGGCGGAACGGAATCCCCGATTTGCCGGTTGTCGATGGCTGGATTTTGCGCGTCGCGCGCATTGTCGACCAGCTTCAACGATACTCCGGAAAAGGCATCGCGGCCCTACGACAAGGATCGCGACGGCTTCGTGATGGGTGAGGGCGCGGGCATCGTGATCCTCGAGGAATACGAGCATGCGAAACAGCGCGGCGCGAGAATCTATGCGGAAGTGACCGGCTACGGATTGTCCGGCGACGCCTATCACATCACCTCGCCGTCGCCCGACGGCGATGGCGCATTCCGCAGCATGAGCGCCGCCATGAAACGCGCCGGAATCACTTCTTCCGACATCGACTACATCAACGCCCATGGAACCTCGACGCAGGTCGGTGACGAAATCGAACTCGGTGCCGTGGAGCGGCTGCTGGGGAACGTGGCTTCCAAGGTGTCGATGTCGTCAACCAAATCGTCGACAGGGCACCTTTTGGGCGCCGCCGGAGCGATCGAGGCAATCTTCAGTATTCTTGCGATTCGCGATAATATCGCTCCGCCAACCATCAATCTTGACCACCCGTCGGTGGAAACAGCGATCGATCTCGTGCCTCAGATACCGCGCAAACGCGAGATCAATGTCGCGCTGTCGAATTCGTTCGGTTTCGGGGGCACCAACGCATCCGTGATCATGCAGCGCGTGGCCAGCTAACGCGTCACACCAAGAGTCCACCGTTTCGCCGCATTCGGTGATAAATCCTAGTTTTGGGCGTAGACTACCGGCCGATGCGGAAATTTTCGCAAGGCCGCGATTGAACCGACAGGATTCAGGTTGCATCGATGAGTGAGAGGCCGCCCATTTCGCCACGGAGCCCGCGCGCCGCGCTGGAGCCCGAGCAGGTCCCGCCGCCGCCAAAGCGTTCCGAGCGCGCCCGCAATCCGTTCGTCGTGGCCGGCAATGCGATCATTACCATCGTGCTGGTCTTGATGCTTGGCGTGGGTGGCGGCTACATTTACGGCAGGCAGAAGATCGAGGCTCCAGGCCCGTTGCAGGAGGACAAGATCGTCAACATTCCGGCGCGTGCGGGAATGACGGACATTGCCGATATCCTGCAGCGTGAAGGCGTGATCGACAACAACCGCTGGGCATTCATCGGCAGCGTGTTCGCGCTCAAGGCGCGTTCCGAACTCAAGCCCGGCGAATACTCATTTCAGAAGAACGCCAGCCTGCGCGATGTCATCGGCACCATGGTCGAGGGCAAGGTGGTCCAGCACGCCGTCACGATTCCCGAAGGCTTGACCTCCGAGCAGATCGTGGCCCGGCTTTCCGAGAACGATATTTTTGCGGGCAGATCGGA
>JAJYAH010000557.1 GCA_021779635.1 Pseudomonadota bacterium
GCCCGACGATCCCGAATCTGATCAACATGGCGATGAAGCCGCGCTGGTCCTGGAACATGCTGCGCACCCCGCGCCGCCAGTTCCGCAACATCGTCGGCCATGTGAAGGGCGTCACCAGCCTTTCCGGTGTGCCTTACATTTTCGAGCTGATGGAGCGTTCCGGACTGCTGGCGGGTTTGCCGCCATCGGTCAGAACATTGACCCAGGCGGGCGGGCGCATGGCGCCTGTCACGTCCGGTGCGCCGATTGAGGCGGGGGCGGCGTCCCGCTCACCGACGGCGAAACCCATGACCTCGCGGGGTGTTGACACATAATGGCATTGATCTCGGGTAAGCACATGGCTCCGATAGTTGGGGGCCCGGGCACCGCGAATAAATTCGCGGCAGTTAAGGGGCGGCCGATGGCGAAACTGCTTCTGATCGAGGATGACAGCGTAACGGCTGAAGAAATTACCGCCGAACTTGTCGATAGCGGCTTTGAAGTCGAATGGGCGGCCAACGGAATCGAAGGCCTCGACAAGGCGCGCTCATTGCGGCCCGACGCGATGATTGTCGATCGGCTGTTGCCGGGAATGGACGGCCTTACGGTAATCGAGGCTCTGCGGAAGGATCAGGTGCGCACCCCCGTGCTCGTGCTGAGCGCGCTCGGCGCGGTCGATGACCGCGTCCGCGGACTGCGGATGGGAGGTGACGACTATCTCACCAAGCCATTCGCGTTCGTGGAACTCATTGCGCGAATCGAGGCGCTGCTGCGCCGTCCTGCGGAATCGCGCGAAACGACGCTGCGGGTAGGGCCGCTGGAACTCGATCTGATCGGGCGTACGGTCAAGCGAGGGGACCGCGTGATTGATCTGTTGCCGCGTGAGTTTCGTTTGCTCGAATATATGATGCAGCGCAGCGATCAGGTGCTGACGCGGGCCATGCTGCTCGAGGAAGTATGGAATTACAAATTCGTGCCGGCAACCAATCTTGTCGATGTACATATGGGCCGGCTGCGGCACAAGGTCGACGGGCCCGACGATGTCCCCATGATCCACAATGTTCGCGGGGCCGGGTTCATTCTTCGCGCCGGGCCATAAAGCTCAGATGGCCGGAAGCGATGCGTCGCCGTTAACATCGAGCAGGACATCCGGCTGGCTATATCCGATGCGCCCACCGCAATTCATACACTCGAACACGTTCCACTGGGCCCTGGCAGTGGCCGGCGTGTTGGCGATTTTCGTCACCATGCTGTTCGGCTTCATCTATTGGAAGACCGATAGCTACCTTATCGAGCGATCCGATAGCATGATCGCCGGGCAGATGAACATCATCGCGGCGGTCCCGGAAGAGCGTCGATTGTATTCGATCAGCCAGCACCTGAAAGAGGATCCGCGCAGCGTCCAGTATGCCGGAGTGTTCGGTGCGGACGGCCGCAGGGTCGGGGGAAATCTGGAAGAAATGCCGCCCGAGCTCAAGATGGATGATTCGGTTCAGAGCGTCTCGGTCGTCAAGATGCTTCCGTCCGGGCCGGAGAAACACGTCATCCGCGCAATCGCGAGGCGCATGCCCGGCGGTCAAGTGCTGGTGATGGGACGAGAAGTCGATGAAGCCAATAAAATTTCCCATGTCGTAGGTATGGCGCTCGTGCTGGGTCTGTTGCCGGGCTTCTGTCTTTGCTTGCTCGCCGGCGCGTGGCTGAGCGTGCGCGCGCAAAATCGCGTCGAGGAGGTCAACCAGCGGGTTCAGCGCATCATCGCCGGTGATCTCCGCGAGCGGCTTCCGCATCGCAACGTCGATGAGCCGTTCTCGAAACTCGCGATCATCGTCAACGGCATGCTCGATGAAATGGAAACGATGATCCACGCGCTCGCCGGTGTCGGCAACGATATCGCCCACGATGTGAGAACCCCGCTGACTCGCGCGCGGCTCACGCTTGAGCGCGGGCGTACCAACGCTACCACTCTGGAGCAGCTTCAGGCGGTTGTGGACAGGGCGGTTACGGGCATCGATCAGGCGCTGACGATTGTCACGGCCCTGCTGCGGCTTGCGGAAATCGAAAACAGCCGGCGGTCTGCGGGATTCGGCAGCGTCGCGCTGCACGAAATGCTGGGCGAGGTGTGCGATATGTATGAGCCCATCGCCGAAAACAAGAATATCGCGCTGCATCTAGAAGCGACGCACCGTCTCGCCGTGCGCGGCGACCGGGACCTGTTGATCGAGGCGGTCGCCAACCTCGTCGACAACGCCATCAAGTTTACGCCTGAAGGCGGAAGGGTGGACGTTGAATTGCTGCGCGGCGAAGGCGAATCCGAAGCCGTCGTGCGCGTGACCGATACTGGCTGCGGCATCAGCGAGCAGGAGCGCGACGCCGTGCAGCGGCGCTTTTACCGATCCGACAAGATTCGAAATACGCCGGGAGTGGGACTTGGCCTCAATCTCGTGGCCGCGATTGTCAAGTTGCACAGTTTTCGATTGATGGTCTTCTCCGGCCCGGGTTGCAGGGTGGAAATAATTTGCCCGGACGCGCAGGCGCTGGAGGCAAGTGGGGCCGCCACGCACGCGGCGCGACAGCCCTACGCCGGCATTGTGCATGGCTCCAAAGCTGCAATGGCCGTGCCGGCGAAATCGATTTGAAAAAACGGTTCGCCGGTTTCCGAATGCCGGCACCGGACGCCGGCACCAGGCGCATTGCCGTATCACGTTTCGCTGAGGAGCCGTTGAAAAGTGATCGTTCGCTTTTTCCGGATCCTTTCAAAATAACAGGCAATTTAATCTCCTGTCTCCCAATTTAATGGCGCGGGGACGTTCTGCGCGTAAGTTGGCGTGGGGATCTAACAACCCAGAAAAAGCGGAGAGAGGATGTCCGTGTGCAATCACGGCGCTCCTCTCGTCGCTATGCAAGACGCATCAAAGCGAGGCATTCGCTTCGGCCTGGCGTCCGACTTAACGGAGACTAAAATGCGAAAGACAGTTCTAACCATTCTTGGCGCGTTGCTGATGGCCGGATCGGTGGTTCAAATCGCCTCAGCAACCGATGGCGTGTCCTCGACAACCGAGCATCACATGCGCAAGGCATACCGGACGCACACAGCGGCGAACGAGCGGTTCCTCAACGCGAACAACGCAAGTGAAAGCCGTGCGAGCACCTTTTGCCAAGACAGGGAGCCGGGAAATCCCTACAACCCGCAGACGGATTACACGGGGTGGTCGTCCTGGCGAGAATCTGGCGCCTGGGATAGCCGCAACGACTGCTGGTAAGGCCGGCCGTTGTAGTTCCACGATCAGCGCCTGGAATCTCGCGTCGCAGGCGGTGGCGAGATCCGCGCGCAACATTCACAAAAGGACAAAGGGCGGCGCCAGGACGCCTTTTGTCGCGCAGTGACGGATGCGGCTAACCGGATCGGTTCAATGACCCGGGCTGCCGCGCGCAGCGACACGCGCCTGACGACGACGCCAGCAAGCGGCTGAAGATCCCCGCCGCCGATACGTTCTCAGTCTTGATCCGTTGCTACCTTCGTTCGACGACACTTCTAAGGACGAGGTCCGATAGTTTAACGACGAGCCCTCGAAGCCGGGCGTTCTCCTCAAGAAGCGATACGATGTCGTCTTCGGAATTTTCGTCCGCACGAGGCCGGGATTCATCGCGACGGTCGTGCGTGGTGTTTGGCGGATTTGTTCCCATGGCTACTCCCCAAATACAGGAACGTCCCCAAGCGTCTTGTCTGAAGGCACGATGAATTGAGTCGGGGGCGAATTTAAGACCAAAGTTGGAATGGGAAATGTCGATCGCCGTCGTCAAACAAGGCAGGGAAGATTTGCTGACCAATAAAGCAGGGAAGATCTGCTGACCAATTTTGCAATACTGCAATTGAAATGATTGTCGCGTGACGTCGCCCGCGAATGCGATGGTTCATTTCCGCAAATCATTTGTTCCCAATCCTGAGGCCCCGCATCCGGTCAGTCAGACTGGAGTCGTCCGCCGCCGAACATGGTAGGCACGTAGCGCGGCGCCTTTATCGCGCTCATGAAGCGCTGTTTAGTGAGCACTGGATCGAGGGAAATCGGGGGACGAACGACCGCGCTATCCGGTTCCGCCGAGAGCACCAGGAAACGTGCGCCCACCCCATCGTCGTCAATCATCGCCGTGGCAAATGCCTCCGGTGTGGTCACATTCCGGGCACGGGGGATCCCCGCCGACCGCGCGAGCTCGGCGAGGTCGAGGTTCGCATTGGTCAAGGCCTGTCCACCGGAAGCGGCATGGACGCCATTCTGGATCAGCAACACCGTGAGGTTGCCGGGGGTCACCGCACCGACGGTGACCAGAGATCCCATATGCATCAAAACCGCGCCGTCGCCTTCGACCACGATAACCGGACGGCGCGGTTGCGCGATCGAAAGCCCGAGCGCCAGCGGAAGCGCCAGCCCCATCGCGTCTTCGAAGTAGAAATTCTCAGGCTGATGGTGCACAGCCGCCCATAAATATGAGGCGTTGCCAAGCGAAGTCACCACCAGCGCGTGTTTGGGAAGGGTGTCGGCGAGCACCTTATAATAATCGGCCCTGCTTGGTCTCTTGACATTCACCATTGAACGTCCTCCTGCGACAACAGAAGCGCAAACGGGCAGGAGGCTTCTTCGGCGTAGGTAGCGGCGCGTTCGACCTGGGGACCGATCGGCCGGCTTCGGTCGGACCTGGCATAGGCAAGGCCGAGGCCGTTGAGGACCGGCTCCGTCACCCGGCCCTTTGGGGTGTGATAAAATACCGGGTCTTCAATGGTTCCCCGATAGGAGACCAGCATCAGCAGCGGGAATTGATAGCGCTGGGCGAGGGAGACCATGCCGGCACCCATGCTCAACAGCCCCGCATTCTGTACGAACATCGCGGTCCGCAATCCGCCCAGCCGGGTGCCGCAGGCGATCGCCAGCGCCTCTTCTTCATGGGTCGCTCGCACCAGCCGCATGGTCGGCTCATGCTCGATTCGCACGAGAATCTCGCCGAGCCAGCTGTCCGGCACGGCAATTGCAACACCGAACCCAAGACGTTTCAGTGTTTCAAGGATCTCGGACGGCCTATGCGGATCGGCGGATTGCTCACCCGGCGTCACCATCAATCAACTCCTTCGCGAGCAAGCGGCTTGTCGCGGTCACTTCAACTTCTGACTGCGTCAAGTCCGCGATCCGACATGAGGGCTGCGAATGTAGGAAAGATCGGTGCTGTTGTCGATCCGACACCGGCGAAGCGGATTTCTGAGGTCGAGTGCG
>JAJYAH010000558.1 GCA_021779635.1 Pseudomonadota bacterium
CCCGTATGCGTTTTTCGTCGGCCTGGATCCCCTCGACACAATTCTCCGTGAACGAGCGGGCGACGTCGGCAAGCAGTTCGATGGAATGCATCATGCAATATGCCAATAGCGGCTTGTAGACGTTGAGCTCAAAATGCCCCTGGCTGCCGGCGACAGTGATGGCGGTATGGTTGCCGAACACCTGGCAGCAAACCATGGTCATCGCCTCGCATTGCGTGGGGTTGACCTTGCCCGGCATGATCGAGGAGCCCGGCTCGTTTTCGGGCAGGATCAGTTCCCCGAGGCCGGAACGCGGACCCGACCCCAGCAGGCGGATGTCGTTGGCGATCTTGAACAGGCCGGTCGCCACCGAATTGATGGCGCCATGCGCGAAGACGTAGGCGTCGTTGGAGGCCAGCGCCTCGAACTTGTTGGCGGCGCTGGTGAAGGGCATTTTGGTGATCCGGGCGACATGCCTTGCAAACAGGCGAGCGAATTTCGGCTTCGAATTGAGGCCGGTACCGACGGCGGTGCCGCCTTGCGCCAGCGGGTATAAATCCCTGACCGCGAGCCGCAGCCGCGCGATGCCGCTCTCGACCTGCGCGGCATAGCCGGAAAATTCCTGACCGAGCGTCAGCGGCGTTGCGTCCTGGGTGTGGGTGCGGCCGATCTTGACGATGCCGGCGAACGCCTTCTCCTTCTTGCGCAGCGCGCGATGCAGTTCGCTGAGCGCCGGAATGAGGTCGGCAGTGATGCGCATCGCGGCCGCGATGTGCATCGCGGTCGGGAATGAATCGTTCGACGACTGGCTCATATTGACGTGATCGTTGGGATGAACCGGCTGCTTGGCGCCGAGCTTGCCGCCGAGCAATTCGTTGGCGCGATTGGCGATCACCTCATTGAGGTTCATGTTGGTTTGGGTGCCGGATCCGGTCTGCCAGACCACCAGCGGAAAATGATCGTCGAACTCGCCGTCGATCACCTCGCGCGCGGCGCGGACAATGGCGCGGGCGCGGCGCTGGTCGAGCAGCCCCAACTCGCGATTGGTTTCGGCCGATGCGAGCTTGACCATGCCGAGCGCGCGAATGATCGGCATCGGCATCCGGTCGTGGCCGATGCGGAAATTCCGTCGCGACCGCTCGGTCTGTGCTCCCCAATAGCGGTCGACGGGAACCTCGATCGGGCCGAAGCTGTCGGTCTCCGAGCGCGTGGCAGGGGATCGCGATGTGATCGTCGGTCGAGCCATCCATCAAATCCGTGGCGCTTCGGCGCGCGGCGGCATTCTACAGCGTCGCAGCATTTCGTTGCAGGATTTCCTGGGCGCGGATTATTTCTTGCGGAAGCGGTCCAGCCGCACGACTTCGGCGCCCTCGCCCGGCTTGGCCGGCTCGTCCCGAGGCTCAGCCGCGGTCCGGGGTGCCGGAACAGGCGCGGGCGCCGGCACTGCCGGAAGGTTTGCGGTTGGCGTTTCGGGCGCGGCGTCGGACGGCTCGAACTGCAAGCCGAATTGCGCCGATGGGTCGAAGAAGCTCTTGATCGAGCTGAACGGAACCACCAGCCGCTCGGGAATGCCGCCGAAAGACAGGCCGACTTCAAAACGATCCTCCGAAACCGTCAGGTCCCAGAACTGGTGCTGCAGGATCACCGTCATCTCTTCCGGATATTGCGCCAACAGCCGCGGCGACAGCTTCACGCCCTCCGCAGTGGACAGAAAGGTAATGAAGAAGTGATGTTCCCCCGGCAGGCCGTGCTCGGCGGCGTCGGCCAGCACCCGGCGCAGCACGCCGCGCAGCGCGTCGCGTGCCAGCACGTCGTATCGGATATGATCGGTCGCCATGGGGGTGGTCCTGTCGCATTGAGATGTCGCCGGTGGATCGGCGGTGTGTCCGTGGCCCGACTCGGGCGTCATCGGTCTATGGTACCCCGGCAGCGGGCCAAGGTCAGCAGGCTTGCCGCTGGTGCTGAAAATTCCAGCAAAGCTCCGGCCAGGCGCCAGGTTGAAGTGGAGGCTTCTGTTGCCAGGTGCCTCCGAACCCCGCCAAATGGAGCTTAACCCATCAGGACTTTAGACTTGGTTTTTCAAACCGCTTACGCGGCCTGAGCAACCGGAGCATAGTTGTCGTTTGCAACTATTGCATAGCCCGATGACGGCGGAACCATACCGGGAAAAAACACGCCCTTTACGCCCTCGTCGATCCTGTTTCGCCCCCGCCGAAACCCGCGCGATGCGGCGGGCTTGGGTGGAGGCGCCGGGTGCTGCCCCCGGGTCCGAATGGTTTATTGCGGCGGCAATTTATTTCCGTAGCCGGCAAGCCGGCACCCCCAATATAGAGCGTTTTCGAGCGAAGTGGAGACCGGCTCGCGTGAAGAAAACGCGTTAAAATAAAAAGGGGGGTCCAATCATTGAGAAAAACAGACCGAAACAGCCTGCAAACCCGGGGTAGAACACGCCGAATTGGGTTGGCCCTGCCAAGCCCCCGTTCTAAGTCCTGACCATGCCCCCGGATTCGCCGCCGGCCGCCGGATTCCCCGACATCGACGCCGCCCGGCCTGATCGCGCTGTTCGTGGCGTTCGCCAAAATGTCGCTTGCCGGCTTCGGCGGCGTGCTGGTCTTTGCCCGGCGCGCCATCGTCGAGCAGCACCGCTGGATGACCGCCGACGAATTCAACGAAACCTTCGCGCTGTGCCATTTTTTGCCCGGCCCGAACATCGTCAACCTGTCGGTGGTGTTCGGATCGCGCTTTCGCGGCATTGCCGGGGGCTTTGCGGCCTTTGCCGGGCTGGTCGGTCCCCCGGTGGTCGTGGTGACGGTCCTGGCGGAGCTTTATGCGCGCTTCGGCGAAGTCGAGGCGTTGCGGCGCATCCTGTCGGGCGTGTCCTGCGCGGCGGTCGGGCTTTTGCTATCCGTGGTTTTCCGGATGATGATGCCGCTGATCCGGAAGCGCGATCTGGTCGGGTTGGTGGTCCTGGCGGCGGTGTTTATCGCGATCGGCGTCTTGCGGCTGCCGCTGCCGGCAGTCTTGCTGGTGGCGATCCCGCTCAGCATCGCCATCACCATAGCGATGCGCCGGCGGCCCGCGGCATGAATTCAGGCGGCAATCCGATCCTGATGCTGGCATGGACCTTCGGCGTGATGTCGCTGTTCGCGGTCGGCGGCGCCAATTCCGCGATCCCGGAAATGCACCGGGTTGCGGTCGATGTTCAGCACTGGCTGAGCGACAAGCAATTCGCCGACGTGTTCGCGATATCGCAGATGTCGCCGGGGCCGAATGTGCTGATCGTGACCCTGATCGGTTATTCCGTCGCCGGGGTCGCGGGCGCGCTGGTCGCCACCATTTCGATGTGCGTGCCGACCGCCGTCCTCGCCTATTGCGTGAGCCGCCTTTTGACGCGATCGAGCCAGTCGCGCTGGCCGGCGATTATCCAGGCGGCGCTGGTCCCGCTTTCGATCGGGTTGATGGGCGCCAGCGGGCTGATCCTGGCGCTGACCTCGGATCGGACCTGGGCCGCCGCGCTGGTCACTGCCGTTGCCGCCATTCTGGCTGCCACGACGCGGCTCAATCCGTTCTGGGTGTTGCTGGGCGGCGGTTGTGCGGGTTTTGCCGGGCTTATCGGATGACGGAACTGCATTCCTGACCTTGTCGTTTGCCGGCCGGATCCTCACTTTTCTGGGTATAATCGCTGCCATCGGCCGAATCGCCGCTGTCGGTCAACCGGCCCGGCCGCTAGAACTTGCCATCGCCCAAGGCTCGCCTGTCTCCAAAGGCCCGACACCACGCCATGAATCAGTATCACGATCTGCTCGAACGGATTCTCTCTGACGGCGCGGAGAAGCACGACCGCACCGGCACCGGCACGCTGTCGATATTCGGTCATCAGATGCGCTTCAATCTGGCGGCCGGCTTCCCGATGCTGACCACCAAGAAGCTGCCGCTCAAATCGATCGTGCACGAACTGCTCTGGTTTCTCGCTGGCGATACCAACATCAAATATCTCAAGGACCATGGCGTTTCGATCTGGGATGAATGGGCCGACGCCAACGGCGATCTCGGTCCGGTCTATGGATCGCAGTGGCGATCCTGGCCGGCGCCGGACGGGCCCAGCATCGACCAGATCTCCAATGTCATCGACATGATCCGGCGCAATCCGGATTCGCGGCGGCTGATCGTCAGCGCATGGAATCCGGCCGACGTCGACAAGATGGCGCTGCCGCCATGCCATTGCCTGTTTCAGTTCTATGTCGCGAACGGCAAATTGTCGTGCCAGCTCTATCAGCGCTCGGCGGACGTCTTTCTCGGCGTGCCCTTCAACATCGCCTCCTATGCGTTGCTGACCATGATGGTCGCGCAGGTCACGGGCCTCAAGCCCGGCGATTTCGTTCACTCGCTTGGCGACGCGCATCTGTATTCGAACCATCTGGAGCAGGCGCGGCTGCAACTGACGCGCCCGACGCGGGCGCTGCCGGTGATGAAGATCAATCCGGCGGTGAAGGACATCTTCGCGTTCCGCTATGAGGACTTCGTGCTCGAAGGCTACGACCCGCACCCGCACATCAAGGCCCAGGTGGCTGTATGAGTTGCGGTGTGAGCGATTGAATGTCCCTGACCATCCGCCGCGCGCGCCCCGACGAAGCCGGACTTGTCCTGTCCTTTGTTCGTGAACTTGCTGAATATGAAAATCTGCTGCACGAAGTCGAGGCCACCGAAGCGGGCATCGGCGAGGCGTTGTTCGGCAGCGATCCGCGGCTGTTCTGCGAGATCGCGGAGTGGAACGGTCAGCCTGCCGGCTTTGCGGTCTGGTTCATCAATTTTTCGACCTTCAGCGGCCGCTCCGGAATCTATCTGGAGGACCTGTTCGTCCGTCCGGCGCTGCGCGGCAACGGCATCGGCAAGGCGGTGCTGGTGCATCTGGCGAAGCAATGCGTGGCCAATGGCTGGTCGCGACTGCAGTGGTCGGTGCTGGACTGGAACACGCCGTCGATCGAGTTCTACAAATCGCTCGGCGCGGTCCTGATGGACGAGTGGACCGTGTGCCGGGTCGGCGGTCCGGCGCTGACGGCGCTGGCGCAAGGGACGCTTTAGAAGGCTGTGAATAGCAACCGGCAGATCAAGGCCTGTAGCAAGCGAACGTGGTAGAGGGCTAAATGAGTCAGGACCGAGCCACGTTTCAGGAACTTGCTAAGGCACGGCTTGCCGAGGCCAAGTTACTTTTAGAGAGCGGGCTTCCATCTAGCCCGTCCTATTCGTGAGAGTGC
>JAJYAH010000559.1 GCA_021779635.1 Pseudomonadota bacterium
TGGAAGCCGCGAATGCGTGCCTGCAGACCCACGGCGGCTTTGGATTCGCGGAAGAATATGACGTTGAGCGCAAGTTTCGCGAGACACGGCTCTATCAGGTCGCACCGATCTCGACCAATCTTGTTCTGTCGTTTGTCGCCGAGCATGTATTGGGCATGCCGCGATCATACTGAGAGCCGATCCAGAAAGTTTGGATTCAGGAACAATGAGCTGACCTGGTCAATCGTTTGAGCATGATGCGGATCATGGCGAGGCGAACGAAGGCGGCGGCGGATCGCGCGTAGCGCTCGAAGTCGCGCGCAAGACGACGGTTGTGGCTGATCCATGCGAGCGTTCGCTCGACCAACGCCTGTACAATGTTGCCAAGAGCCACTTTCTTCGGTCGGTGATGATCTGGAGCCCTCAGGAGATGGGACCCGGAAGACGACCTCGATGAGACCGTCGTCGATTTCGATCCGGCGCACGAGAATGCGGATGACGTCCCGCATGCCGGATCGATCGAGACGATCCAGGCCGTTGGTTACTTTAGCCGAGAAGTCTTCGAGGCGGCTGATTACGAGTGAGAGGTTGCGCTCGACCTCGGCTGCGTCACGTGCCTCCTGGTGCCGCTCCTGGAGTTGGGACATGCGCTGTTTCAGCCCCGTGATGCGTGGCTCGAACTCCGCTTTGTCGATGACGTTTTCGGCATAGCTATCGATCAGCCGACCAATCCCGCGCCGCAAGGTGGCTATCTGGCGATCGAGGCGAAGGATTTCATCCGGCATGGCGGCACCATCACGCGCCCGGGCCATGCGGCCGCGATACTCGTCAGCCACGCGATGTGGGTCTTCCACGAGAGCTCTCACCTGATCCCACACGATTTGTTCCAATTGATCGCTGCGCACGGGGCCGTTGTTGCACATTGCCTTGCCATTGAAGCGGTAGCCATCCGCGCCGGTACAGCGATAATAGCGCAAAATGTTCGTCGGATCGTATTTACGTGAACGAGGGGCGGTCTTTCCATAATAGGCGTAGCCGCAGTTCCGGCAGACCGTCAGGCCTTGCAACAGCCAGCACTTGCCGAGCTTCTGATGTCGTTTGCGCCTGCGATTTTCCTCAAGCTGGGTGCGGACAACGTCGAACACCGTCGGATCAACGAGTGGGGAAACTGGAATCTCGATCCACTCTTCACGCGGCACTGGAACACGCGAAGTAGCACGCGGCGAGGGCTGCAGATGCCCACGGATCGGCCGCAGCCGCGGCCGAGGAGGCAAGAAGTGTGATCGCCCGAAGGTCGCGCGCCCGACATAGGCTGGATTATCCAGCATGCTCCGGATCGTGGAAGCATACCAAAATGTCGAGCCCCGCCGGGTCTGGCAGCCCATCTGCTGCAGGCGCCGACATACCTCGCGCAGACTCATTCGATCCAGGCCGATCCATGCGAAGATGAGCCGAACGATGCGTGCCTCATCTTCCACCACTTCGAAGCGCGCCACCCCTCCGCCTTCGCTCCGGCTGACGTAGCGGTAGCCGAAAGGAGCGCCCGTCAGTGCACTGACAGAACCGGACAGCGCGGCATGACGGCGACCGCGCCTGCTACGCTCCAGGATCTTGGCCCGCTCATATTCGGCAATCACACCTTGGACCTGGAGCAAAAGATCATCCTCCGCTGTGCCGCCGATCGGGCGGTTCAGGAAAACGACTTCCGCACCTGCACGACGAAATTCGTCGATCAGAAGCACCTGATGGGCATAACGGCGTGCCAGCCGATCCGGGGCATGGACATAAATTCGCTCGATATGACCGCCGGCAACCGCGTCCCGCAGCCGCTCCAGGGCCGGACGAGACAGGATCGAACCACTGTAGCCTTCATCCACGTAGCTGTGATCCGGTTCGAGTTGGAAGTTCTCGGCAGCGATACGCTCGCGTAACGCCGCGATCTGGCTGGCGATCGTATTGTCGCGCGCCTGACTCTCACTCGATACCCGCGCATAGAGCGCGCACTGTCCTTCTGTCATCGCTCACCTCCCGACCCCGCCGCCTTTGATATCTTTACTTTGGATGATGGGATATCGCCGCCTTTCGGCCGCAGGTTCGTGCGCCGAACTGTCGGCACAAGACGGGCGTAGGCCTCGATCAGATGCTGTTGACCGAGCCTTGTCGTTTCGAACGACACCCGCACCTGCAGAGGGTGATCCGTGCGTCGGACCATGTGCGCCTCCATCGGCCGGGGACCCAACGTTGGGCCGCCGATGGGGCATCAAATCTTGCGACGACACTGAGTCGCCTGTGACAAATTGACTCGCTTGCCAGTCGCGACTTACCGCGGCGAGACGTGGCCGCCCGCGGCGACCTCGGCGCTCGATGAACAACGACCACTCAAAGCCCAGCTTGGCAACATTGTACAAACCGTCACGATCCAGCGCTTGGGCAGAACGACGAAGCGATGCGGCTCTTTGCGTTTGACGATCTCCAGCTTCCAGCTACCGGTCTTGGCGATCGCTGCGGCCGTCTTGGCCCCTTGATAGCCAGCATCGGCGAAGATGCGTTTGATGAAGGGGAATAGACGTCGGGTACGCCGATCAAGGACCAGCCGGGCGCCGTCGCGATCCTGCACATCGGCGGGATGGACGACGACGTTCAGGAGAAGGCCGAGCGTGTCGACAAGAATATGCCGCTTGCGGCCCGTGACTTTCTTGCCTGCATCAAAGCCTTGCGGGTCGAGCGTGGAGCCCCCTTTTGAGCGGCCTTGGCGCTCTGGCTGTCGATGATCGCGGCCGTCGGGCTCGCCTCGCGCCCTTCCTGCTCGCGTGTCGCAACATAGAGCGTGTGATGGAGGCGCTCCAGCGTGCCATCCCAGTCCCACAGCATGAAGTAGCAATGCGCCGTGCTCTTGGGCGGCAGGTCCTTCGGCAGCGCCTGCCACTGACAACCGGTCGAAAGCACGTAGAAAACGGCGTTCAGAACCTCGCGGACATTCACCTCGCGCCGGCGGCCACCGCGCTTGGCTGGCGGGATCATCGGCTCGACCAGTGCCCATTCGGCGTCCGTCAGATCGCTCGGATAGCGAAGGCCGCGGTGATCGGCAGTACGACGGTGTTCGGGCTTCCACATGCTGCACCCCACGTTTGCGATTCGGGTGCCATACAAGGAATCACAAATGATTCATTCGACTCAACAACTTTCTGGATCGGCTCTTACATTCAGCGCTCTTGCACTGGCTGACGCGCTCGCGATTCAACCGATTCCAGGCCGCTTCGGTGGCAGTTCAGCCATATTCGGTGGCATAGCGATTGTCCTATTTGTCACCAAAGTCGCCAAGGGAGAAGTTTATATCGATTGGCTACTCGACAGAATATTTTATGTCCTTGCGGGAATAGTACTTTATTCGGATGAGAATCTCACTGAAATTCCGACATTAGTTTGTATTTGCGCCCTGCTGTTAGCGTCCGGGATGACACGGATCTGGATAGGCTTGACGGCCTCGCCCGAAGAAGGTGCGACCTGGCTTCTTTCTGCCGGATGTGTCGCCGCGCTCAGCGGGCTCTGGATCGTCTGCGCATGGATTCTTGTCATGCCGACGACCGCAGCACTTGTCCTCGCCCTCGACACACTGTTTCAAGGCATCGCAATCGCCGGTTTTGGCATCTCGCTGAAGCAAGGGCGATGAGTGTGAGAGCGGGACCACTCGGTCTCGCCAAGACCAGACATCGGTCGGCATTTGCCGGGCGCAACTTAACGCAGGAGCGCTAACCGATGCCGCTCAAGAACATCGCTCCTTTGTGGATCTATCTTATCTCAAGCCGGTGTCGTTCGCGCTCGCTACGCGGTGGAGCTTGCTCTTCGTCACGGGGGACATCTCATCGGGATCTTCGTGGCTCCTTCGGGCTGGCACATCGACCCTGCAGAATCCTACGTCAGAGGGCGTGAAGCCATTCGGCGGCTGATCGATGACCATAATGCAAAAGAGGCCGCGGCATCCAAAGCCGCGAGCCAGAGCTTCAACGCCGCCACAGCGCGCGAGGACATCAGTTTCGAATTCCGTATCGTCCGCGAAAACGATGCCGATGACGCCAAGCTGCATTCGCTGCATACCGATCTTGTGATCGCGAGCCATCCGGGGCCGGGTGGACTGCCCGATAACTGGTCTGCCGAGTCATTGCTTCTTGCGACCGGCGTTCCTTTTCTCATTCTACCCGATGGCTGGAGGGCCGGAACTGTGGCGGAACGCGTGCTTGTGGCCTGGAACGCCAGCCGCGAAGCTCGACGCGCGATCTCGGATTCGCTACCTTTACTCACCGCCGCACGCTCGGTTTCCGTCATCATCGTCGATCCAGCAAAAAACCTGCGGCACGGCGAGGAGGCGGGTGCAGATATAGCAACCTATCTCAGCAGGCACGGGGCAAACGTTACGGTCGAGCAGATCGAATCCAAGGGAACTCCGGTCGCCGATGTTATCCTAAGCTATGCAAGCCGAAACAATATCGATCTGATCGTTCTTGGCGCTTACAGCCATTCGCGAATTCGCGAGATCGTCTTCGGCGGTGTGACCAGGTCCTTGCTGCGGGACGCCGCCGTTCCGCTATTGATTGCTCATTGAGCCGGAGATTCTCTGTCCCGGCCGCGGTTAACGCCAGACATGGCTCTTCGTGCGCATGCGGCCTCTGCTAGAGTATGATGGGTGGCTTGAACAGGAATCAGCACCCATCGAATGCGCTCCTGCACTATGAGAGCGAACCGGCGGACAATCATCTCCCTCCCGGCGTGGAGCGTAGCTCATGTAACGGCAAGCCACTTCTTAATCCGGAGCGGACTTGAAAGAGAAACGCGAGGCGGCTCGAAAAAGGACGCTTAAAGCCGAAACCATCGATTTAACGGCGCCGGTATCAGCTCCGCGGTTTTTCGCATGTTGATCTGACCGGATGCAAGCAGCGCCCAGAACAACATCGCGGCGGAATCGGCCGACGGCAAAACAGTTTGCGTCTTGGTCCGCCGCTTGAATTCCTCGTGCAAACGCTCGATTGCATTTGTGGTGCGTAAGCTGCGTCATTGGCTCGGTGGCAAGCGAGTAAAGGTAAACCAAGCGTTCTCTGCCTCCTCCAGACTGTCGGCGACCGCGCGATGCCTGAGGCAGGCCTCGTCTCATCGCGCTACGTTCAAACCTGAAAATGCGCGCCCTCAATGTCGACAATCCTTAAAACCCTGCGCTCTCCGCGATTTCGATGCGCCGTTTTCGACAAAAGAACGGTAATTT
>JAJYAH010000560.1 GCA_021779635.1 Pseudomonadota bacterium
CTGCTGGGTAATCGTCGAGGCGCCCTGCGGACGGCGATTGGAACCGTAATTCTGCGCGTAAAGCACGGCGGCGCGCGCCATGCCGGAATAGTCGATGCCGCCATGCTCGTAGAAGTTCTTGTCCTCAGCCGCGAGGAATGAATTGATCACCAGTTTCGGCACTGCCTGGATCGGCAGGTACAGGCGGCGTTCCTTGGAATACTCACCGAGCAGCGCGCCATCGGCGGCGTGGACGCGGGTCATCACCGGCGGCTCATAATCCTGAAGCTGCGAATAATCCGGCAAGTCCTTGGAAAAATGCCAGATCAGCCCTGCGACGGCGGCGACGCCGACCAGGAACACGACGGTTCCGGCGGCGAACAGAAAACCCAAGAACCGCACCAGCAAGCGCATTATCGACTATCCGTTTCAACCCTTGCGCCGGTCCAGCCGGCGTTTTCCCCAATACGAAGACCGTCGCGGAATAGCCTGCCGTTCCCTGCAGGCGAATAATATACCGGTCGAGAACGACCTTTGATCGATTCCGAAGACCTCGCGGCTGTTTTTTTATAGGGCCGCCGCTGTGGCCAAACTAGGGCTTCCACGGCGGCACGGTTCCCTTTCAGTTCGCCGGCCCAGCGGTTGCCAGACGCTTGGCAAAGAAGGCGTCGATGGCCTGCGCCATGGACCCAACGGTCTTGGAACGCCAGTTCTCCGATACCAGGTGTTGGAGGTCGCTTTTGTTCGAGACATAACCGAGTTCGACCAGCACCGACGGCACGTCGGGCGCCTTCAGGACCCTGAAGCCGGCGGATTTCAGCGGGTGCTTGTACATCCGCGCGGTGTTTTTCATCTCGCCTGCCAGCAGCCGTGCGAACCGGTTCGAGAAGGTGCGGGTCTCGCGCTGGGCGAGATCAATCAGAATGTCGGCGACCTCGGTCGGCTCCTCGGTCAGGTTGACCCCGCCAATGGCGTCAGCCTTGTTTTCGGTCTCGGCAAGCCTTTCAGCCTCCGCATCCGAGGCGCGGTCGGACAGCGTGTAAATCGTCGCGCCCTGGGCGTCGCCCTCCCGCCGCGGCAACGCGTCGGCATGGATCGAGACAAACAGCGCCGCCGATTGATTGCGCGCGACCCGGACCCGGTCGGCGAGCGGGATGAAGGTATCGTCGCTCCGGGTCATGACAACGCGATATTTGCCGCTCTGCTCGATGCGGTCGCGCAATGCCAGCCCAAATCCCAACACCAGGTTCTTTTCGCTTTCGCCCCCCGACTGGGTGCCATTGTCGATACCGCCATGGCCGGGATCGATCACGATCACGGGACGCAAATCCGCTGCCCCGGCAGGCTTTGGCGCAGCGGCCGCCGCCGCGGCAGCGACGTCCGCGGCATCCGCGACGGCGGGCCGCAGTTCGGGCCGGCTTTCCGCCCCAAGCGATTGGACGAAGGTGGCGCGGTCCACTTCCTCCAGTTCAACCACCAACCGCGACGGTTGGCCGTTGGCGGCGTCGAGCACGTAGGAGTTTGCAATCCGGGCCGGGCCGGTCAGGTCAAACACGATCCGCGACCCGCCCGGCATCACCAAGCCATAACGGAACGCCTTGATCAGCCCGCGTCCGGCAGCGCCGGCCCCCGCGGGGAGCACGAAGTTGACCTGAGGGATATCCACGACCACCCGGTACGGATCGGCCAGGGCGAAGGCATGGAACTTGATGGCCTTGTCGAGATCAAGCACGAAGCGCGTTTGCTTGCTGTCGCCGGCCAGACGCGCGTCGGAGGCGATCGGGAAGTCCGGCCCCGCGACCGGCGCGGGGGCTTGGGCCGCGACGGACGGCTGTTCAGCGGCGGCGCTCACCAGGACTGGCCCGGCGCACGGCAATGCTGCAGCGCACACCAGCGCCCATCTCAGCCAAACAAGATGATTTGCGCGGCTCGCCAATGATTCGATGCCTCCGAGCAGCCCTATTCCTACCGCAATAGAACCACAGGGTTAATCGCCGCTTAAGGCTCCGGAGGCGAATAAGGCAGAGTGTTGCCGCGCGGCGACGCTTCCCTTGCACATGGCGGCCAATCCACGTATGTACAGAGGGCTGACGGTTAAAACTCCCGGTTGTGTCGCGTTCAGCCTCCCGGTGCAGCGCCGGAACTTTCGAAATCTCGGAGATTCCAGCGTCTTTCCGATCCCTCCACAGCCAGCGCAGCGCGCGGCTGACAAGGAGCGGCGGTTTCGAGCCCGAGCGGCGTCCGGTCCCAGGTTACCATCTTGTTCCAGGGACGGCTTCAGAAACGGCGTATCCGGTTATCCGGGCCGCAAGGCGCCGATATGCGGTGGCCGGCGAGCGCTTTGGCGCCACGCCGGGCCTTCAGCGACAGACAAGGCGGCGCTTTTGCCGCCAATGTGTTCAGACGGGCCGACGCTTGATGCGCCAGACTGTGTTGCCGACGATCTTGGGAAGAATCGCGCCGAAGCGGAGCGAAAGCTCTGCGCGTCGCTTTGCTCCGGGATCGCGTTCGGCGGGGCGCCCAGGCTTGCGTTTTGGCCTTCCCCTCACCCCCGAATCAGGTGGACCGTCGCGTCACCCGGCCGCGCCATATGCGCTTGCCGTGATACGCGCCCGCCGCCGCCAAGAGCTCCAAAATGCCCAACAAAATGTTGATCGATGCCACCCACCCGGAAGAGACCCGGGTCGTTGTGGTCCGCGGCAACCGAGTCGAAGAATTTGATTTCGAGACCGCCCAACGCAAGCAACTGCGTGGAAATATCTATCTCGCCAAGGTCACGCGCGTAGAACCGTCGCTGCAGGCCGCCTTCATCGAATATGGCGGCAACCGCCACGGCTTTCTGGCCTTCAGCGAAATCCATCCGGACTATTATCAAATTCCGGTCGCCGATCGTCAGGCGCTGATCGAGGCTGACGAACGCGCCCATCGCGAAGCTGAAGAAGAGACCGAGAACCGCTCCAACCGCCGCCGCCCGCGCCACCGCAATGCGCGCCGCCGCGGCAATGGCGACCGCGTGCAGAGCGGCGTCGTGGAAACGACAGGCCCGGATCACCCCCAGGCGGACCTGCCGCACGACCATGATCATCAGCCAGACGATCATTTTCACGGCGAGCAAGGACAGGCTCACGGCGACGAGCACGATGCCGGCGATGCTCACCATCATGACCATGAAGGTCACGAGCCCGAGCATTCACACGAAGACGAACATGCCCATCATGAGCACGATCACACCCATGATGATCACGCCCACGACCATGAACATGCCGATGGCGACCATGCTCATGCGAGCGAGGCTTCCGCGACGGAATGGCGTCCGGATATGCCGGCTTCGTCGGCAATCGAGGCGTCTGGGGTAACCGAGCCGCCCGGCGCAGAAGCTCATGACGAAGGCGCCCGCGAAGAACTGGCCCATGACGCGTTCGCCTACGAGGAAGACGCGCGCGAAAACGCCGCCCATGCCGACGACGCGCCGCACGCCGACCACGCCGGTAGCGAAGCTGCGACCCCGGAGCACGCCGAACAGGCCGCAGCACCAAACGGCGACGCGCACCACGATGACGAAGACGACGGCGAGGAAACCGAAGAGGAAGTTGTTGAATCCGTCGGCGGCGACGACGTCATGGAAGAGGTGCCGGAGCGCGCCTTCCGTCCGCGCCGCCAGTACAAGATCCAGGAAGTGATCAAGCGCCGGCAGGTCATGCTGGTGCAGGTTGTCAAGGAAGAGCGCGGCAACAAGGGAGCCGCGCTGACGACGTATCTCTCGCTGGCCGGGCGCTATGCCGTCCTGATGCCCAATACGGCGCGCGGCGGCGGCATCAGCCGCAAGATCACCTCGGCGCAGGACCGCTCGCGGCTGAAGGAAGTGGTGCAGGATCTCGACGTGCCCGAGGGCATGGGCATCATTCTGCGCACCGCCGGCGCCTCGCGCACCAAGCCGGAGATCAAGCGTGACTTCGAATACCTGATCCGGATGTGGGAAACCGTCCGCGACATGACCCTGAAGTCGCAGGCGCCGACCCTCGTCTACGAAGAGGGCTCGCTGATCAAGCGTTCGCTGCGCGATCTCTACAACAAGGAAATCGACGAAATCCAGGTTGCCGGCGAAGCCGGCTATCAGGAAGCTCGCGATTTCATGAAGATGCTGATGCCGTCGAATGTGCGCGCGGTCAGGCAATATCGCGACGGCCAGCCGCTGTTTTCGCGGATGGGCGTCGAGAGCCAGCTCGACGCAATGTTCTCGCCCACCGTGCAATTGCGGTCCGGCGGCTACATCGTGATCAACCAGACCGAGGCGCTGGTTTCGATCGACGTCAATTCCGGACGCTCGACCCGAGAACATCACATCGAAGATACCGCGCTCAAGACCAATCTGGAGGCCGCCGAGGAAGTCGCACGGCAGCTCCGATTGCGGGACCTCGCTGGCCTGATCGTCATCGACTTCATCGACATGGACGAGAAACGCAACAACCGCTCGGTGGAACGCAAGCTCAGCGATTGCCTGCGGCAGGATCGTGCACGTATCCAGGTCGGGCGCATCTCGCATTTCGGCCTGCTCGAGATGTCGCGCCAGCGCATTCGCGCCAGCGTGCTGGAGAGCTCGACCGAGCCCTGCCCGCAATGCGGCGGCAGCGGCCATGTGCGTTCGGTTTCTTCGGTGGCGCTGCAGTTGCTGCGCGGTCTTGAGGAGATACTCATGAAGGGCGCGACCCACAATCTCGTGGTGCGCACCCGAACCGACGTCGCGCTCTATGTCCTCAACCACAAGCGTGGCCATCTGCGCGATCTCGAAAACAGCTTCAAGGTGACGCTGTCCGTGATCGCCGATCCGACCGTGAGCGGCCAGCAGTCGTTCGTGATCGATCGCGGCGAACAGGTGCATACGCTGGAGGCGGCCAAGGCGCTGCTCGCAGCCCAGGTTGCGGCTTTCCCGTCGCAAACCGAGGAACCGTTCGACGAGGACGAGCCCTTCGATGTCGAAGTGGAAGTCGAAACCGAGGAGACCGAAGGGCTGGCGGACGACGCCGCAGCTGGCGAGGAGAGCCAAGGCGAAGCCGATGCGGATGGTCACAAGCGCAAGCGGCGACGCCGGCGGCGTGGCCGTCCCGGCGAGGCGCGCGAGGGCAGCCCCGCGCGCGACAACAACGAGACCCCGCGCGTTGCACCCGACATGGTTGCTGCGCCGGGCGCGATCGCCGATGAAGGCGGGGGGGGGGGGGGGGGGGGGGAGGATCAGCCTAGCGCGG
>JAJYAH010000561.1 GCA_021779635.1 Pseudomonadota bacterium
GGAGGGTATTTTCATGCGCGCCTGGTGGCGGGCGGTCGCCGTTGCGCTTATTTTCTCTTTCGCGGGTTCAGGTCCCATCGTTGCAGACGAAGCCGAGCGACATGAACCGGATATCGACATGTTCGCGTCAATGACCGGCACGTGCAGCACGCTGAAAGTCGCGGAGCGCGATTTCGTCTGCACGACCGTGGCCTTCTTCCACAGCCCAGGGGGACGATCCAGTTTCACCGTCCCGCTGAATGATCCAGACGACGACAGTCACATCATTACGTTTTCGGGAGAAAAGAGTAAGAGAGATCGGGATGATCTGTACGAGCTGTCGATCGACCAGATGCTGTTTAAATCCAGGGACCGACCCAAAGTCGATGGGCTGCCGGTACCGTCGGTCGTGTTATCGACCGGCATGTGCAGGCAGATCGGGAATTTCGCCGCACAGCAGGTGTCCAGCATCACGTGTGATGCCACCGATGCAAACGGGAATAGATATGAACTCCAGTTTGAATCGGATGGCTCACCTATCAGGGTACACATGATCAGTGTATCCGATCCGACCGTCAGCGTACCCAATCCTGCTGCAAATGCGGCTCGGGCCAAGGCACTGGCCGCACATATCGAACAGTTGAAATGCAGGCATATGGCGGATGCTCAGGGCGTCCTGCCCAGAGACCGCACGGACTTCATCCTTCGATGTATGGAAGAATAGCGGCGGTGGAGAAGCGGTTGGGCGAGTTTGTATTGACCTTCCATATCAGGTCGGACCCGAGAAACGGGTAGCCAATTCTCGACAACGTCCTCTCCGTCCAACTAGAGTAGCGCGTCGTCGGCCCACCCATTGGGGATAGAAGCCATGCGATTACCATCTGCTCGCTGGGCCTTGTCAGGCCTGGCGATCGTTATATTGGTTGGCTACGGCCTAAATCGCGGGGTCCTGGTTGGATCCAGGATAGAAAGCGCGAGGCTAAGCGACAACTATCCGGTGCCGTTCTACAAGAAACATTGTCGCTACCTGTTCTTCAACGGCATCCAGCAGGTTTGGACCAGCTCTGAATCAACAAGAGAAGAAGCGGAAAGCAGCTCTTGTGCTCCGTTGAAAAGTGAACCCGTGATCCATCGCCGGCGAAAATCTAGTTCTTAGTGAAGACCGGAGTGCCCCGGTCGATGAATTTTATCGCGTCATTTCGCTGCGGCACGGAGCTACCGGGCCATGGCGGACATTGGCCAAGTCCGCACCAATCAATCTCGATTTATGGGTAAACATCCTGGAGACTCTTCGAAGCTGGAGGCTTCTTGAGCTAGAGACCTTGCCCGTCAGCCGTCGCCGACGGCGAAACCGGAACGCGGCCGAACAATTGCGCCTGCTCCTGCCGCGCGGTCGCCACCAGCCGGTTGGTGGCATCCTCGATCACGGTGCTGACGCGCGCGATGAATTCATGGCGCGACAGGCCGGGCGGCAGCGGATCGAGAAATTCGACCACCAGCGTTCCGGGATAGCGCATGAAGGTCCGGCGCGGCCAGAACAGCCCCGAATTCAGCGCCACCGGCAGACAGGCTACGTTGCTGTCGGCATATATCAGGCCGACGCCGCTCTTGTAGCTCGGCGGCGCATCCACGGCGGTGCGCGTACCCTCCGGAAAGATAATCAACTGACGGCCGCGGCGAACCGCCTCGCCGGCGCGGTGCATCGTCTGTATCAGCGCGCGGCCTCCGGCGCCGCGGTCGACCCCGATCATGTTCGACTTGATCAGGTACCAGCCGAACAGCGGAATCCATTGCAGCTCGCGCTTGAGGATATAGAGCGGCTGATCGAAGAATTGCAGCAGCGCGAAGGTTTCCCACATCGACTGATGTTTCGATGCGACGATCAGCGGCCCATCAGGAATTTTGTCGAGCCCGCGATATTCCACCCTGGTGTTACAGATCACGCGCATCAGCCAGATACTGCTGCGCGCCCAATACCTGGCGATCGCCATGATGCCCCAGCGCGGCATCAGGTAGGTCGGAATTCCGACAATCACCCAAAACGCCAGCAGCAGGTAGAACAGCACGTTGTAGACCAGCGAACGCAGGAAAATCGAAACCATCGAGAACCCGATCAGTTGGCTTGAGCCGTCGCCGGTCTGCGCGGCGTGACGGATCCGGGCGCCGGCTGGTCCGCGACCTCGGGCGCCAGCTCGATACCGACTTCAGCCAGCCATACCCGCACCTTGGCGGCGACGTATTTTGCGTATTCCGATAGCAGCAGCCGCACCGTCGTACCACTGGTCCACCACGGTTCATCGCGCCATTTGTCGCCGACCACCGCGAACGGAATCAGCGCAATATCAGGCATCGCGTGCGACAGTTCGACGATAGCCCGCGGCATATGATAATTCGATGTCACCACAATCAGCGATTTGAAGCCGCGGTCGTGCGCCCAGCGCCGCGTCTCCGCCGCGTTGCTGCGGGTGTTGACGGCCGAGCGATCGAGATCGACGCAGCAGCTCAGCAAGGTCTGATTGTCGGGCGGCGAATTGTCGGGCAGCGAACGCGAAATATCGCTTGCCGCATTGGTCGGATGGACCCCGGAGATCAGCAGGCGCCTGCCGTAGCCGCCGGCCAGCAATTCCATCGCATCGGAGACACGCGATGAGCCGCCGGTCAGCACCACGATGCCGTCGGCATTGCGGGCAGGCTTGATTTCGGCGCCGCGCAACTGCGAAAGGAACCCGACGAAGCCGATCGCGGCACCGACGAACACCACCGCCAGCACCGCCACGATCGCCGCGCGCAGCCAGCGCCGCAGCGCAGTCGTCGGGGCTTTCGGCGATTTATCGTCGGGCTGCAGGCTCATGCGATGCTGGCGATCCTTCCGCGTGCAAGTCTGGTTTCAAGTCTAGAACGTTTTAAGACGAAATGGAGTCCGCGCCGTACGGCATTCGGGTACAAAACGCGTCAGTCGATGTCGTCCAGCGTGGCGAACAGCGTTCGCCGCGAGGCCCAGGCGGTGATCGCCGCAATCAGAACGGCCTGCGCCGCCAGCGCCAGATAGCCCGATGGCCGCAGCGAAAACGTTCCCAGTAGCGCTGCAAATTGATCCCCGACCGGGGTGCCTGCGAACCAGCCGGCGATCGATTCGGAGAACCCGAACCCCAGCATCGCGACGCCGCCGCCGATCACACCGCCCTCCAATCCAAGCCGCAGGAAATGCCGCTGGAAGCGGTTGGCGATATAGCGGTCCCCGGCGCCCACGAAATGCAGGACCTCCACGATCGGACGGTTCGCCGCCATCGCGCCCCGGGTCGCGAACGATACCGAAATGATGGTTGCGACGATCACCAGCGCGAGGATGCCGATGCCGGCAAGCACCGTCGCACCGCTCATCGACCGCATCCGCTCGATCCAGGCGCGGTGATCGTCGACGCTGGCCGATGGCGCGACCTGCGTCACCCGGTTGCGCAGCGCGGCGAGGTCGAGCGCGGCACCGGGCTGAACCCGCGCGACAATCACGCGCGGCACCGGCAGGTCGTCGAACGAAAGGCCGCTGCCGAGCCATGGTTCCAGCAGTTTAGCGGATTCAGCCTTGGTGAAGGGCCGGATTTCGAGGATGCCGGCCTGCGCGCGCATCGCTTCGGCGACCGCCGCGGTGTCGCGGTCCAGATCGCGTCCGGCCGAGGGGCGCACCTGAACGGTGATTTCGCTGGCCACCTCCGATTGCCACTCCGCCGCCGACGCGCTCACCAGCAGCACGGCCCCGGTGGTGATCGATGCAAGGAAGGTCATGATGGCGACCACGGCGACCAGCGCACGGCCGGCGATCGAGGCGCGCGGCACGATCGGCGACAGGTTGCGCGCCCGCGCCGGCACCTGCGGGCGCTCGCGTCCAAGATCGACCAACGGGCCGTGTTCGTCGCCGGTTCTACTCATAGATATGCAGCCGTCCCTGATGCAGCACCAGCCGCCGCGCCTCATACTGGTCCATCAGCGTGATGTCGTGGGTGGCGATAATCACCGCGGTGCCGGACTTGTTGAGCTCGATGAACAGCCGCAGCAGGCGTCGGCCCAGGGTCGGATCGACGTTGCCGGTCGGCTCATCCGCCAGCAGCAAATGCGGCCGCGAGATCACGGCACGGGCGATCGCCGCGCGCTGCTTCTCGCCGCCGGACAGGATCGGCGGCAACGCATCCATTCGCTCGCCGAGTCCGACCCATTTCAGGAGATCGATCACCTCCTTGCGATAGCTCGATTCGTCCCGCCCCATCACCCGGAACGGCAGCGCCACGTTTTCGTAGGTGGTCATGTGGTCGAGCAGGCGAAAGTCCTGCAGCACGATGCCGATCCGCTTGCGCAGACCAGCGATTTCATCCTTGCCGAGCAGCGAGACGTCATGGCCGAACAGATTGACGAGGCCGCGCGTCGGCCGCAGCGACAGGAACAACAGCCTCAGCAGCGAGGTCTTGCCGGCGCCGGAGGGACCCGTGAGAAACTGGAACGAGTGCGCGGGGATCTGGAAGCTGAGGTCGCGCAGAATCTCCGGGCCGAGCCCGTAACGCAATCCGACATTTTCGAACCGAACCAAGCTCAGCTCCGTTCGATGTGGGGCGCGGCCGGAAACCTGCGGCCGAAGGCCCGGAATTCGCCGGTTTCGCTGCGGCTGCGAACCGAACAAAATGGTTGTGCTTCGGTTATGGTTTCCGATTCGTTAACGCTCGCCTTGTAACATCAGCGCAGCGTCATTGTGGAGATTGGCTCCATGCACATCATTTGTCCCCATTGTACAACGTCCTATGCGGTTGATTTGGCTACCCTTGGGGTGGCCGGCCGCACCGTGCGCTGTTCCCGTTGCAAGGAAGTCTGGCTGGCGCGGCCGGAGGATGCGATCGAGGCCGCCGCACCGGTGGCGGCGATGGCGGAAGCCGGCGACCCGGCCGTGGCCGGGCAATGGGACACCCACGCGGAGGGGGACAACAGCCAAGGGCAGGAAATCCCGGTCGTCGAGAGCCCTTCGATATCGGGCGATTGGCCGGCTTCGGCCGATGCTGACGGCGCGCCCCAGACTGCCGGCGCCGACTGGCCGCAGGATGCCCGGGACGATCTGGCGGACTCCGCCGTGGCGCCTCCGCGACGGCCGTCACGGTTCCGGACACTTCTGAAACCGCCGGGGTTGTTTCGCGCGCCTGGCAAATCGTTCGCCAGCCTTCCGACCGCTTGCGCCGCCATGGGCGCGCTGGTGCTGGC
>JAJYAH010000021.1:0-10215 GCA_021779635.1 Pseudomonadota bacterium
GGCTTCGCAATCGGCAAGCTGCAAGACGTCCTGCGCCGCATCGGCGATACTTTGTTCGGTTTCGGCGCGGCTGCGGGTGGCTTCGGCGAATTCCTTGCGATTGGGCGTCAGCAGCGTCGCGCCGCGATAAATCGCAAAATTCGGACTCTTGGGATCGACGATCACGCGCTTGCCGAGCTTGCGCGCGGCGTCGATGACATTGCGGATCACGCGTGCCGTCAGCACGCCCTTGGCGTAGTCGGACAACAGGACGATATCGGCGCGCGGCAACAGCGGCAGGATGGTGTCGAGCAATTTCCGCTCGGTGTCGGCGGAGGCGGGTTTGGCCAGTTCCCAGTCCGCGCGCAGCATATGGGTGGAAAAATGCTCGGACACGAAGCGCACCTTGCGCGTGGTCGGCCGTTCGGAATCACAAACCAGCACGCTCTCGATCAGGCTTTCCTGGGCCAGCGCCGCTTTCAGTTTCGCGCCCGCCTCGTCCTCGCCGATCAACCCTGCGAAGATGCAGCGCGCGCCGAGGCTTGCGATGTTGCGCGCCACATTGCCGGCGCCGCCGATATTGGTCTCGGTGCGCTGGACGGCGATCACCGGCGCCGGCGCCTCCGGCGAAATCCGGGACACCTCGCCATAGACGAATTCGTCGAGCATGAGGTCGCCGACGCAAAGCACGGTCTGGCGGGCAATCGCATGCGACAGGGCGTCAAAATCGAACATCGGAACTCGTTACCTGTTGCGCCGTCAGCTCGCTTCACCTCTCCCCTTGTGGGAGAGGGGGCTCGCTGCCGTTGCCTTTGCGGATCAATCTAATCTCATCTTGCTCTAGCGGAAACGATCGGCGCGATCGAGGAAGCCCTTGACGTAGGTCTCGACCGCTTCTTCCAGCGCGGTGAAGCCGCCATTGTAGCCCGCATTGCGCAAACGGGCGACATCGCCCTCGGTGAAATACTGGTAGCTGCCGCGAATTTGCTCGGGCATATCGACATATTCGATGTTCGCCGGCCTGCCGAGCGCGGCATAGGCCGAGAGCATCAGATCCCTGAAGCTGCGCGCCTTGCCGGTTCCGACATTGAAGATGCCGCTGACCGATGGGGTCGCCAGCAGCCACATCATCACGTCAACCACATCGTCCACATAGATGAAATCGCGGCGCTGGTCGCCATCGGCGATGCCTTCGCGATGGGACTTGAACAACTGCACCGGCCGGCCGGCCTTGATGTCGTCGAAGCGCCGCGCCAGCACGCTCATCATCGTGCCCTTGTGATATTCGTTGGGGCCGAACACGTTGAAGAATTTCAGGCCGGCCCATTGCGGCGGCAGCTTTTCGCCACGGCTTGCCCGCTCGGCGACCGCCATGTCGAACAGATGCTTGCTCCATCCATACAGATTCATCGGCCGCAACGCCTTCAATGCCGGTATCGACCAGTCATCGTCAAAGCCCTGCGCGCCATCGCCATAGGTCGAAGCCGATGAAGGATAAATAAACGGGGTCGCGTTCGCGGTGCACCAGTCGAGCAGCCGCATCGATAGGCGGAAGTTGGTCTCGATCACCAGATCGCCGTCGGTTGCGGTGGTCTCGGAAATCGCGCCGAGATGAATGATGGCCTCTAACCGGCGGCCGTTCAGCCAGGCCAGCAATTGCGCCGGCGGCACGATGTCGGCGAGCTGGCGCTTGGCGAGATTGCGCCATTTGCCGTCATGGCCGAGGATATCGCAAACGGCAACATCGGCGCGCCCGGCGTCATTGAGCGCGGCCACGACGTTCGATCCGATAAAACCGGCGCCACCGGTCACCAGCAACATGATGGTCCCTGCCCTGATTGTGCGACGCCAGCTTGCCCGAATCCTGTTTGCCCGACTCCTGCCCGGCAGGCAACTTGGGCCGTTCGCCGTGGTGAAGCGGATCGCGCCCGGTTCGGCTTGCCTTTACCCGCCGGCGAGGCGCAATTAGCCACAGGATCGAAAAGCGCCGGACCAGACATTAAAATATGAATATTGATTCATCTCTTACTAAGGAGACGGAAGACCGGGACGATATCCGGCCGATCCTCATCATCCCTTATATGTGGATCGGTGACTTCGTGCGCGGCCATACGGTGGTGCGGGTCCTGAAAGCGCGCTGGCCGAACCGCCCGGTCGACCTGTTGACCACCTCGCTGTGCGCGCCGCTGGTCGATTACATGCCGGGCGTGCGGTCCGGGATCGTCTGGGACCTGCCGCGCAGCCGGCTGGCGGTCATCAGGCAATGGGGGCTGGCGCAGCAGCTTCGCGCCGCGAATTACGGCACCGCGCTGATCCTGCCCCGGACCTGGAAATCGGCGATCGCGCCGGCGCTGGCCGGCATTCCGGAACGGGTGGGCTTCGTCGGCGAGGCCCGATTCGGGCTGATCAACCGATGGCGCTGGGGCGAAAAGGCCCTGCCCCGCTTCATCGACAAGAATGCCGCGCTCGCGCTGCCCGACGGGGCGCCATTGCCGCCGGAATGGCCGGTGCCGCAGCTTCGCGTTCCCGCCGACGAGGCCAGCCGCTGGCGGCAAGCCAACGGGCTCGGCAGCCATCCCGCGGTGGCGCTGGCGCCAGGGTCGGTCGGCGCGTCCAAACGCTGGACCTATTATCCGGAGGCCGCGCGCCTTCTGGCCCAGCAGGGCCTCGACGTCTGGGTAGTCGGCGGCCCCGCCGAAAAGGCGTTGGCGGCGGAGATCGTCGCGGCAGGCGGACCGCGCGTCCGCGACCTCACCGGCAACGATCTGCGCAACGGCATCCTGGCGATGGCGGCGGCCGGCGTCGCGATCTCAAATGACTCCGGCTTGATGCATATTGCCGCTGCGATCGGAACGCCGACCATGGGCATTTTCGGCCCCACCAGCCCCTATCACTGGGCGCCGCTGAACGGCCTTGCGGCGACGGTGCAGACCCAAACGATGTTGCCGTGCCAGCCCTGCCACCGCACCGTCTGCACCATGAACGATCATCGCTGCATGCGGGACATTCCCGCCTCCGACGTGGTCGCCATCGCCGAACGCGTGCTGACCGAGGCCGCGGCCCGCGCAGCGCCTTGAGACCGCACGCTTGCGCTGCCGCGATGCGGTCATTACCAAAGACACCCATTGCCATCCCTGACGGTGCGCCGTGAGCCAAGAACCGAAGAACTCAAAAGATCCGATCGCCGCGCATTTCGAGCAATCGCTCGCAGGCCTCACACGAGCGGCGCAGGACGCGGCGCTGCTCGCCACCGCACGCCGGATCGCCGCCGTCATCATCACGGCGCTGCGTGCCGGCAACAAGCTCCTGATCATCGGCAATGGCGGCAGCGCCGCCGACGCCCAGCATATCGCCGCCGAAATCATCGGCCGCTACAAGCAGGATCGTCCCGGCTACGCCGCGATCGCGCTGACCACCGACACTTCGGCA
Source organism: Pseudomonadota bacterium (assembly GCA_021779635.1). The sequence continues at coordinate 3,409 of JAJYAH010000021.1, forward strand.
TTGACGGCGATCGCCAACGATTACGGCTTCGAACAGGTGTTCGCGCGGCAGGTCACGGGCCTTGGCCAGCGCGGCGACGTGTTGCTGGCGCTGACCACCTCGGGGCGTTCGCCGAACATCCTGGCGGCGCTACGTACGGCCCGAGAGAACGGCATCGTCACCATCGGCTTCACCGGCACGAAAGGCAAAACGCTGGGCGAATTTTGCGACCATCTGTTCGTGTCGCCGAGTGACGACACGCCGGTGATCCAGCAAATCCACCTCACCGCGGCGCACGCCATCTGCGACGAGATCGAGCAGGCGATGATGCGCGGGGCTGCAGGGAAATAAGTGGCGCGGCACACATTGATTTTGCCTGGCGGGCAAATCAGTCATTCGCTTGTCGAGTCCTCTCTGCAAAAATATTCCCGTTCTCTTTTGACCCAAATCACTTTTATATCGTTCGCATCCCGGCCCACACAAAGGGGCGTTTCGCGATCGTCACGAACGTAGGGTTGGGATGCGATGGACGCGAGCGGTGCTTCTGACGAGGGCGCCACCTTGCGGACGGCGAAGTCGTGTGGTCCTGACGCCCCGACGCTGGCGTCAAGTGTCGCGGAAGTATCCGCGAGGCGAAGGTGGCAAGAAAGCCCGGTCACCTGGGAGAGCGCGAAGCAGCCGTTAAAACCATTCGCGTGCGGGAATGCCGGGTGATCCCGGTGCGACCGTGGTGACTAACGCGTGTGCTTTCTACACTTGCGCACGCGGCTGCGGGTGCATCGCGCACCCGGCATTCCCCGCTCCCCGCTTGGGGTAGCCCCGCTCCCCTTTTTGGGGTAGCGCCACGCCCTTTGTTGGGCGCGAGATTCATGCACAACCCGGGCGCTGTCGGCGCCGCGGGAAGGCGGAGGTGCGTGTGTGTGACCAAATGCGGACGCGCCACACGCTCAGTCGTCATCGCCCGCGAAAGCGGGCGATCCAGTATTCCGAGGCGTTGATGATCGAACCGAGAAGCTGCGGCGTACTGGATACTCCGCTTTCGCGGAGTATGACGGTTTGTTGTGAAGCGCGGCTGTCTGAAAATTGAAGCAGAAAGTTAGCCGCGACCAAAAGGCATTGCGAAATGAAAATCGCGCTACGGAACAGCCAGCCCGCGATACACTTCCGCGATCCGGTTGGCTTCCACATCGAGGCTGAATTTCTCCAGCACCCGCGCCCGCGCCCGCGTTCCCATCGCCGTGCACGAGGCCGGATCAGCCAGCAGCGGCTCCAGGGCTGCCACCAGCGCATCGACATCGCCGGGCGGCGTCAGCACGCCGGTCACGCCATCCTCGACCACGAGTTCAGCAGCACCCGCGCGCGACGCCACCAGTGCTGCGCCTGCCGACATCGCCTCGATCAGCGTCAGTCCAAACCCTTCATTGCGCGAGGTGAAGGCGTAAATCGTCAGCCGCTGGTACCAGCGCGGCACCTGCTCGATCGGCAGTTCGCCGGTCATGACGATGCGCGATGGCAGACCGGCGGTCTCGATGCGTTTTTTCAGATCGTTGGCGAATGGTGTCTGCTCGGTCGCGATCGCACCGACGATCACGGCGGTGAAATCCGGATAGCGCGGCAACAGCCGGCACATTGCATCCACGAATACGTCGGTGCCCTTCTGCGCGCGCACCCGGCCGAAGCAGCCGATCGCATAGCGGCCCGGCAGTTTCGCTTCCGCGAACGCCGCCGCGCGATCGGCCGGCGGCGCGTAAGTGTCGGTATCGACACCGTGCGGAATCACCGTGGCGGCGCGCTTGAGAAACGACGCCGAGATCTCGCTGGTCGCGATGATCGCGTCCATCCGCCGGATCAGCCAGCGCGTGATCCAGGTATGATGCCGCTGCGCCGCCGAGGTGAACACGAGCTTCAACGGCCAGCCGAGCGCGCGCAGCAAGACGCCGACGATCATCTCGTTGTTGCGCCGCGCATGCCAGATCAGCGCGTTGCGGCGGCGCCACAATTTCAGGAGTTCCGCAAGCCCGATGCGCGCGATGCCGTCGGGTGCATCCGGGCCCAACCACGCGGCGCGCAACATTTTTGCAAGTTTCGGCGCCACCATCCGGTTGGTCGCGGTGACGCCCGAATAGCGCCTGTGCAGATTCGGCACGATCAACTGCAGGTTTTCAGCGGAAATGTTCTCGATTGCCACATCGGGCTCCGTTTCGCGCATTTCCTATACGCAACATTAAGCATAGTGACCAGTTCACTTGCGCCGAAACCCACTCTTCACCGCAGCCCGGATAGCATCGGGACCGGAAAATCGGAGATGGGTGAGCTCATGACCGTGCTTGTCACCGGCGGCGCCGGCTACATTGGAAGTCACATGGTTCAGGCGCTGGTGGAAGCCGGCGAAAGCGTCGTGGTGATCGACAACCTGTCCACCGGATTTTCGGCATTCCTGCCCGAAGGCGTTCCGCTGTTCATCGGCGATGCGGCGGATGAGAATCTGGTCGAGGGCGTGATCGCCGCCCACGGCGTCGAGAGCGTGATTCATTTTGCCGGCTCGGTGGTGGTGCCGGAATCGATGCGCGATCCGCTCGCCTATTACCGCAACAACACCATGACGACGCGCAGCCTGTTGAACGCCGTGGTGAAATGCGGCGTCAGCCGTTTCATCTTTTCGTCGACCGCGGCCGTATACGGCAATCCGGATCAGATGCCGGTGCCCGAGAACGCGCCGACGCGGCCGCTGTCGCCTTACGGCTCCTCGAAGCTGATGACGGAAATCATGCTGCATGACGTCGCCTCCGCGCACGGCATGAATTACGTCGTGCTGCGCTACTTCAATGTCGCGGGCGCCGATCCCTTGGCGCGCATCGGGCTTGCGACCACGGGTGCGACCCATCTCCTGAAGATCGCGGTCGAGGCCGCCACCGGGCAGCGCGCCAAGATCGAGGTGTTCGGCACCGACTATCCGACGCCGGACGGAAGCTGCATCCGGGATTTCATCCACGTCAGCGATCTGGCCCAGGCGCATCGCGCAGCATTGTCCTATCTGCGCGATGGCGGGACTTCGGCGACGCTGAATTGCGGTTATGGCCGCGGCTATTCAGTGCTCGAAACGATTGCGGCGGTGCGGCGCGTCTCCGGGCGCAATTTTGCAGTTCAACATGCCGCGCGCAGGCCCGGCGACATCACGACCATGGTCGCCGATACCAGCCGCATCCGCAGCACGCTGGACTGGACGCCGCAATACGACGACCTCGAGACCATCGCCGCGCACGCGCTGGCGTGGGAAGAGAAATTGTTCCGCGAGCGCCACGGCGACCAGCAACAGGCGGTGTCGGCCTAAAATCTCGTGCGGCGCAAGCCCTGATTTGGCTTGAAAAACCTGTCCATAGCGGGCACTAGAACCCTCGAGAACCTTTGGATTTCTGGTGTCCTTTCGGGCGCGTCGAACGCGCGAGCCCGGTGCGGCGAATTCCGGATTCGGGACACCAGCTAACTCTGACGCGCGGGCAAATGCCTGTCCAGCGCCGTCAATGGAACGCGGATGACCGAACTTCCAAAGAAAATCACCGACGATCCCTATGGCGCGGCGATCCTGATTCGCCGCCTTGTGATGGAGCAGGCTACTGCCTATTGGCGGCGCTATCTCGTGGCCTTCGCGCTGATGGCGGTCTCGGCGGCGACCACCGCCGGATCGGCCTATCTGCTCGGACAGGTCATCAACCAGGCCTATGTCGACAAGAGTGTCCGCGGCATCGTGCTGCTGTCGGGGGTGGCCATCCTGATCTTCATGATCAAGGGTGCTGCGACTTACGGACATTCGGTGATCCTGTCGCAAATCAGCAACGCGATCCTCGCCAATAACCAGCGCCGGCTGTTCGCCAAGCTGATGAACGAAAGCGTCGCGTTCTTCTCGGAACGGCATTCGTCCGAATTTCTCGCGCGCCTGACCGCCGGCGCGAATTCGGTGACGCAAGTACTGAGCCTGTTGATCAACGCGGTGGGACGCGATCTGCTGTCGCTGATCGCCCTCGTCTTTGTGATGGTGACGCAGGACCCCTATATGGCGATCTTCGGCTTCCTGATTGCGCCGCCGGCCATGATCGTGCTTCGCAAGCTCGTCAAACGGATCAGGGGGCTTGCGCACAATCAGTTCACCGGCACCGCAGACATCATGGAAACCATGCAGGAATCGCTGCAGGGCATTCGCACCGTCAAGGCCTTCACGCTCGAACAGACCATGCGCGACCGCATCGACGCCAGCATCACGGCGGTCGAGCAAAACGCCAACAAGATGGCGCGCGTCTCCAACCGCTCCAGCCCGTTGATGGAAACACTCGGCGGTTTCGCGATCGCCGGCGCATTGATGTATGGCGGCTATCGCGTCGTCGCCATGGGCGCGACGCCGGGCCAGTTCTTTTCGTTCCTCACCGCATTTCTGCTCGCCTACGAGCCGGCCAAGCGTCTGGCGCGGCTTAACATCGAGTTGAACGGCAGCCTGATCGGCGCGCGCAAGCTGCTGGAGATCGTCGATAGCCCGGCCAGCGAACCCGCCGATGACGACAAACCGGCATTGAAGCTGATCGATGCGCGGGTCGAATTGCGCGACGTGACATTCGCCTACCGCCCGAACGAGCCGATTCTCAACCGCATGAGCTTTGTCGCCGAGCCCGGAAAAGTCACCGCGCTGGTCGGCCCCTCCGGCGGCGGCAAATCGACGGTGCTGGCGCTGCTGTTGCGGCTGTATGAGGTGACTGACGGCGATATCCTGATCGACGGACAGGCCATTTCGAAAGTGTCGCGCGCATCGCTTCGTCACCAGACCGCTTATGTCGGGCAGGACGTCTATCTGTTCCGCGACACCATCGGACAGAACATCGCGTTCGGCAAATCCGGCGCCAGCCAGGCCGAGATAGTGGCCGCGGCCAAGGCGGCCTGCGCGCATGATTTCATCATGGGGTTTCCGCTCGGCTACGACACGCCGGTGGGCGAGCACGGCACCCAATTGTCCGGCGGCCAGCGTCAGCGCATCGCGGTTGCCCGCGCGCTGGTGAAGAACGCGCCGATCATCCTGCTCGACGAAGCGACCGCAGCCCTCGATTCGGAATCCGAAAAGCAGGTGCAGGAAGCGATCGAGCATCTTTGCCAGAACCGCACCACCATCGTCATCGCCCATCGCCTGCATACCATCATGCACGCCGACGCCATCCTGGTGGTCGAGGGCGGCGAGATCGTCGAGCGCGGACGGCATGACGATCTGCTGCGCCGCGGCGGCCGTTATGCCTCGTTCTTCCGCCTGCAACATCGCGACGCGGGGCCGCTGACGCTGGCGCCGATCAGCGCAACCGCGTAAGCACTCCGTCGAATTCCGGTCCGCAACCCCCGCCCGAGATCGTCCATGAACGCCAGCTCCTTTGTGATTCCCGCACCCCCACAGCCTTCGATCGCCGTCGCCGGCGACAGCAAATCATTTCCGGTTCGCCGCATCTGGTGCGTCGGCCGCAATTATCTCGAGCACATCCGGGAAATGGGCAATGACGAGCGGGCGCTGCCGTTTTTCTTCGCCAAGCATGCCGACATGATCGAGCCGGACGGCGCCACCATCCCCTACCCCCCGCTGACCAAGGATTTGCATCACGAAGTCGAGCTGATCGTGGCGATGAAGAGCGGCGGCCTCAACATTCCGGCCGACAAGGCCCACGAGCACATCTACGGCTATGGCGTCGGCATCGACCTCACGCGCCGCGATCTGCAACTGGCCGCGCGCAAGAAGGAGCGGCCTTGGGAAGTCGGTAAATCGTTCGACCATTCCGCGCCCTGCGGCGCGCTGCAGCCGGCCTCGAAAATCGGCCACCCGGCCCGGGGGCGGATCTGGCTTTCGGTCAACGGCACCGAACGACAGAGGGGCGACCTGACCGAGCTGATCTGGAGCGTGCCGGAGATCATCGAGAAACTGTCGGAGCAGGTCGCGCTCGGCGCCGGCGATATCATCATGACGGGGACGCCGGCCGGGGTCGCCGCCCTCGCGCCCGGCGACAAAATAGAATGCGGGGTCGATGGCATCGGCACCCTGAAGGTGACGATCGGCCAGCCGGCATAGCCGCCGCAGATCAGGCTCGGCGCCAAAACCTGTGCTTTGGAGCCCATTTTGGGGCCTTTTTTGGCCTGATCGGGGACAAATTCGCAGTCCGTTAACCATAAGCACATTAGATAGGCAGGCCGCCACGACCCTCGCATCGGAGCCGCCCATGACCCCCGACTGGAACGCCATCCGTCTCGATTCGCTTCAGATCGACGACCAGGTGCGGGCGACCTTGCGCGAGATGCGGCCGTTCTTCGCGAAGGCGATGCCAGGCATTCTGGCGCGGTTCTACGACCTGGTCCGGCAGCACGAGCCCGCCTGCGGCATCTTCAAGGATGGCGCGATGCAGGAAGCGGTTCGCATGCAGTTGCATCACTGGGAGCTGATCGCCGCCGGTGATTTTGGCGCCGAATACCAGAACTCGGCGACACGGTTTTGCGAACTCAACCAGCGCGCCGCGGTGGCGCCGCAATGGTATGTCGGCTGCCGCATGATGTTCATCTTCGACCAGTTGTTGAAGGCCGCCGAGAATGAAATCGTCATTCCCCGCTACGGGCGGGCCGCGCAGGTCGCGCGCGACAAGAAGGCGCTGATGCTGTCCACCATCGCCAGGATCGTCATGCTGGACAACGAAAACTTCGTTGCGATCTATTTCGGCTCCAACCGCCAGATTCGCAAGAATACCATCGCGGACGCAAGCGAGCGTTTCCGCGTCATCATCACATCCCTCGCATCGGCTTCCAGCGAACTGGAAGGGA
>JAJYAH010000021.1:10225-21596 GCA_021779635.1 Pseudomonadota bacterium
CCGGCAACACCACACGGCTTGCCACCGTAGTCGCCAATGCCTCCGAGGACGCCTCCAACAACGTGCAGTCGGTGGCCTCCGCGACCGAGGAACTGGCGAGTTCGGTCCGCGAGATTTCGGCGCAGGTCCAGGAATCCAACCGCATCGCGGCCAGCGCCGTGCAGCAGGCCGATGAAACCAACTCGCGCATCAATGCGCTGTCGCAGGCCGCTGACCGGATCGGCGACGTGATCAAGCTGATCACCTCGGTCGCCGAGCAGACCAATTTGCTGGCGCTGAATGCGACCATCGAAGCGGCCCGTGCGGGTGAAGCCGGCCGCGGCTTCGCCGTGGTCGCCCAGGAGGTCAAGGCGCTGGCGGCGCAGACCGCCAAGGCCACCGACGAAATCGGCATTCAGATCGCGGGCATGCAGACCGCGACGCAAGAGGCCGTCGGCTCGATCAAGATGATCAGCTCCACCATCGGCAAGATCTCCGAGATCACCAGCGCGATTTCCGCGGCGATCGAGGAACAGGGCGCCGCCACCCAGGAAATATCCGGCAATATTCAGCGAACCGCCGCCGGCACCACACAGGTCGCCGGCACCATCGCCGAAGTCAGCCAGGGCGCCAACCAGACCGGCGCGGCATCGAGCCAGTTGCTGTCATCGGCAAAGCAATTGTCGGACTCGACCAGCAGCCTGCAGTCGGAGATCGACGGTTTCCTCAGATCGATCGCCGCTTCCGCCTGAGGCGCTTCGCCGGCTCTCAGCCCTGCGCCATTGCCTGCAGACCCTTGAAGGTCAGGCGCTTGGGGTCCTTTACGCCGGCGAGGTAAAGTTTGCGAATGAAGGCGGTCACCTGCTCGCGGTCGCACTCGGTCAGCGCAACCACGGCGTCGATGGCAATTCTCTGGGCGTCCATGGACTTCCTCATGCTGTCGGCAGCCTCAACCGCCAAAGCGTAGGAGTCGCCGATTAATTCGGCGTTAACCGTCTTGCCATGATGGCCGATTGCACGAACGGCGCGAATACGTGAAACAACGCATGGCAACCCGGCAACCGGGCCGTGCGCTTACGAATACTGCATCACGCCATCATCGACCTTGCCGAAGCGCAGGCTGACGATGTCGAGGGCGTAGTTCTGATAGAGCCGCCACGGCCGCTTCGATCCCTGCTTCGGCATCTTCGCGACCGAGCGCTGCACATAACCGGACGAGAAATCCAGCGACGGTAATTCAGTGATCGAAGGATCGACATTGTGCGGCATGCACTGCTTGTAGCCGCGCCGGTCCATGTAGTTGATCAGTCGGCAGACATATTCGCAGGTCAGGTCGCATTTCAGCGTCCACGACGCGTTGGTGTAACCGAACGCGGAGGCGAGGTTCGGCACATCCGAATACATCATGCCCTTGTAGTTCAATGTCCGCGCGAAATCGACGGTGCGGCCGTCGACGCTGACCTCGAGGCCGCCGAGCACCTGCAAATTCAGGCCGGTCGCGGTGACGATGATGTCGGCCTCGAGCTCGCTGCCGTCCTTCAGCCGGATGCCTTTTTCGGTGAAGGTGTCGATCTGGTTCGTCACCACCGACGCGCGGCCCTGCCGGATCGCGCCGAACAAATCGCCGTCGGGTACCAGGCACAACCGCTGATCCCACGGATTGTAGCGCGGCGTGAAATGGGTGGCGACGTCGTAATCGGGACCGAGCGCGAGCTTGACGCCGCCGAGGATCAATTCCTTCACCCGCGCCGGTTTGCGCCGGCTGAGCTGGAAGAAATACATGCCCCACAGCACGTTGCGCCAGCGGATCACATGATAGGCGAGCTTGCTCGGCAGCCGCGCACGCATTTTGTTGGCGAACGGATCCTGTGCCGGGCGCGAGACCACATAGGTCGGCGAACGCTGCAGCATGATGACGTGAGCGGCAGTCTTGGCCATCTCCGGCACCAGCGTCACCGCGGTAGCACCGGACCCGATCACCACCACGCGCTTGCCGGCATAGTCGATATCTTCGGGCCACTTCTGCGGATGCACGATGCGGCCGGCGAAATCCTGGCTGCCCACAAATTCCGGCGTATAACCTTCCTCGTATTTGTAGTAGCCACTGCACATGAACAGGAAATTGCAGGTGAAGCGCACCAGCTCCACGCCGCCCTCGCCCGTCGGCCCGCGTTCGGCCTCGACGGTCCAGCGCGCATCCTGCGACGACCACGACGCCCGCTTGACCCGGTGGTTGAAGCGGATTTTCTTGTCGATGCCGTTATCGGCGGCGGTCTCGCGGACGTAGTTCAGGATGCGCGGCCCGTCCGCAATCGCTTTCGGCTCCGTCCATGGCTTGAACGAATAACCCAGCGTGAACATGTCGCTGTCGGAACGGATGCCGGGATAACGAAACAGATCCCAGGTGCCGCCGATGGTTTCGCGGCCCTCCAGGATGACATAGCTTTTGCCGGGACAATTGTGCTGCAGGTGATAGCCCGCACCGATGCCCGATAGCCCGGCGCCGACGATCAGCACGTCGACATGTTGGTTGGTCATTTCCATCGTTCGATTAGCGCGCAAGGCGGGAGAAAATCAACCGCCAAACGCCTGCCGCGCTACAAACCCAGGCTTTCACGCAACCGCCGAAGCTGCGGCCGGATATGCTCGCAGCCAAGTTCCCGCTCAAATTTGGTGATCGCTTCAACGTTCGGATCGGCACGCAGGCGAGCCAGCCGCTCGGCGTCGCGCGCGCAGGCGTCCCCGGCCGGGATCGGCTGCGCTTGCGCCTGCTGCGTCGGCGCCGCTTTGGGAGCGCTCTCGACGGGGGGAGCGGTCTGCCGCGGCTCGGTCGCGATGCTTTCAAACAGGCGCTGTACCTGGGCTTTCAGCCGCACGCAGGAAAGCTCGCGCTGAAAGTTGGCAATCTCGTCCTGCGACGGATCGGAGCGTAGGCGCGCCAGACGCTGTTCGTCGCGGCTGCAGGCGAGTGCCGGATCGGCCGCGGCCTGCGCCGGTTGCGGCGTCGGCGTTGGCGGCGGCGGTTTGGCCGGCTCGACCTTCGCAAGCGCCTGGCCGGAAGGCGGTGCTTTATTACCGGCGGCATTAGATGGCGGCGCGGCCGGCGGGTTAGCCCGGACCGTCGTCGCTGGTTCCAGTTTGGCCACCGCCGCCGGCGCCGCCGGTGCGGGCTCGATCTTTTTCGCCGCCGGCGCCGGTACCAGCGGAATAGTCGCGCCGCCGAGCGAGCCATAGATGAACGGCTCCTGCCGTCCGCCGGTCATGCTGACCACCTCGTCGCGAACACGGCCCAGCGCGATGCGGATATCAAGCCCGGGCTCGGCGAGATGCCTGATGAGTGCGGTAGCGTACGGGCTGTTGACGCCGTCGCCATCATAGGAAACCGAGCCGGCTTTCGCGGCATAGGCAACCAGCGTATCGGCGCTGACGTCCTCGATTTTGGCAAGCCCGCCCTTCATCGTCGAGCGGATGCCGGCGGAACGCAGCTTTCCCGGAAACGGGTTGTCTCGGCAGGCATCGAGCAGGATCAGGCGCAGGCGCTTGACGGATTGCAGCGCCCAGATGATGCGGTCGAGCGCCACCGCCTCGTCTTCGACGTCATAGTCGCGACCGAGCTTGGCATCCACCGGGACCAGATAGTTGGTGCCGTCAATCTCGACGCCGTGGCCGGCATAATAGACCACGGCGATATCGGCGTTCTCGGCCGTGAGCAGGAATTCGCGCACCGCGCGCTTGAAGTCGACCACGCCGAGATCGGAGCGTGAAATGACGACCTCGAAACCGACCGACTTGAACAAGGCGGCGATCGCGGTTGAGTCGTTGATCGTATTGGACAGCGATGAGGCGTTCTTGTAGGCGGAATTTCCGATCACCAGCGCGACGCGCCGATCCGCGGCGATGGTGGCTGTGGCGAACAGCATCCCCGCCGCGAGGCAAAAGCCGCAAACAAGAACGTCTCTCAGTTTCATCTCTTCATCAGTAGTAGTCGTGCCAGTAGTGATGGTGGTGCCGTCTCGGTCGAGGCCGGTGCGGCGGACGGCCGCTCTCCGTCACCGTGACATTGATGACATCGGAATAAACCGGCGGATCATGCGGCACGTGAACGGAGTCCGCGAACAAAAGACGCAGCTTGTGCGGGCCGAGCGGCAACGTGATCTTGGCCTCGGTCTGGCCAGCACCAAAATGAAGGTGATTAAAATCGTTGGGGATAGGCTGGTCGAGCGGCGGCAGCTCGGCGTCGACCAACAGGTGATGATGTCCGGTGTTCGGCTTGTCGAAGCCGGCCGGCGCGACGCCCATGTTGAGCAGGCCAAAGCGGATCACCGGGTTCGGCGGAATATAGGCGCCGTCGGTGGGATAGATGAAATAAACCTTGGCATCCTTCGGCGAAGGATGCCGCGTGCCGGTTGCCGCCTGCGGAGGCGCAGCAGCCTGGTCGACGACCTTAACCTTGATGCGATCGGACACCAGCGGCGGCGAATGAGGAATGTGATTCTTGTCACCGAACACGAGCTGCAAGGTATGCTCGCCCGGGGTCAGCGTCAGTTCAGTTTCGGTCTGGCCAGCGCCGAAATGCAGGTGCTGAAAGTCGTTGGGTATTTCGCGGTCGAGCGCGGGCGTCGGCACGTCAACCATCAGGTGGTGATGACCAGAGTTCGGCCGATCGGAGCCTGCCGGCGCGACGCCCATGCCGCGAAGACCGAAATGGATCGTCGACTTGGTCGGCAGCGTATCGCCGTCCTTTAAGCCGATAAAATATACAGCCGCGCCCGGAGGAGACGGCGTCGGACCGCCGGTCTCGGCAAAAGCGGCGTCGCATAGCGTCAGGATGCCGAAAAATGGCACGAAAATCGAGGCAAGTATGAAGGCAAATATCGAGGCAAGCGTTCTGTGGATCATCGCAATTCTCCAGCAGTGGAATAGCGCCCGGCGCGGCCGATCGAACGATATTCGTTTGCCTTGCGATGTAAACCAGAATCCAGGCGTGCCAGTTCGTCGCGCCGACGCCTCGTCTTGCCGATGGTCGCCAAATGAAGCAAAGTACGGTTCGAGCATGTGACACCGCAGGTCAGAAGGAGATCCGGTTATCTGTTTCGGATACGACAACATGAAATTGGGCCTGTTGTTTGTGATCTGCCTCACAGTGCTGGCTGCCACAGCAAGCACCGGAGCGGAGTCGCCGCGCGGGCTCAGTGTCGGTTCGTCGCCCGACCAGACGTTGCCGGTTCAAAGGGATCTGGTGTTTGCGCAAAGGCAGACCAGCGTCGAGCCCGGCGAGATTTTTCGGGATTGCGACGACTGCCCAGAGCTTGTGGTTGTGCCACCCGGCGACTTCGTCATGGGGTCCAACGACACGCCGTATGAAAAGCCGGAGCGCACCATCAGCATCCGGCGCCCGTTCGCCATCGGCCGCCGCGAGGTGACGTTCGCGGAATGGGATCAGTGCGCCGATGCCGGCGCCTGCAAGCACCGGCCCGACGATCACGGCTGGGGCCGCGGGGACCGGCCGGTGATCAATGTGAGCTGGGACGATTCCAAACTCTATCTTGCGTGGCTGTCGCAGAAAACTGGGCAGAGATACCGGTTGCCCAGCGAGGCGGAGTGGGAATATGCGGCGCGCGCGGGAACCAAAACGCCGTTCTGGTGGGGCCGCGACGTCGGCGCGGGCCACGCGCAGTGCGAAACATGCGGCAGCCCGACCAACCAGAAAATCGTCGCCACCGGGTCATTTCGGCCCAACGGTTTCGGGCTCTACGATACCGCCGGCAACGCCGCCGAATGGGTCGAGGATTGCTGGAATGACAATTATCGCGGTGCACCCAAGGAGGCGGTCACCTGGTCCACCGGCGACTGCCGCTTGCGCGTCCTGCGCGGCGGCAATTTCACCAGCAAGGCCAGCGAAGTCCGCTCCTCGGCGCGCTTCCGGTACGATGAAGACGTCCGCTATTACGCCAATGGTTTCCGCATCGTGCGGGACTTGCCGCAATGATCGCGCAGCGCTCGACCCTTCCGGTCACGCGCGCGCTGGTATCAGCGATCTCGATCGGCGCAAGCGCCGGAAGCGCGATGGCGCAGTCCTACTCCATTAACGGTCACGCCGGCTATCTCGGGGAATGGGAGATGAAGGCGAACCTGGCCAAGACCATCACCGATAGCGGCGTGAGCTATGATGGCCCGGTGACGCTGCGGCATGTCGGGCTGTGCAGCGTCAACGGGCCTGAGGAAAAGGCCGGCGTGGTGCGGCTGACGGTTTCGCGGCGGACCTCGGCCGTCGAGGGAACGCTGGCCATCAAGGACGACACCTGCCGGATCGCCGCATCGGCCTCGAAGCCCCATTCGGGGCTGTTGAACTGCCGCGACGGCCAGGGCGTGCCGATCCATTTTTCCATCGACGAGATCGATACCGACCATAGCAATGTAAGGGCCGAAAAATAGCCACCGGCCAGATCTCGCCCCTCACCGCGATAGGCAGACAGTCGCGTCTTAGTACCGGTAATGATCCGCCTTGAACGGGCCTTCCGGCTTGACGCCGATATAGTCGGCCTGGTCCGGCCGCAGCTTTGTCAATTTCACGCCGATCTTGGCGAGATGCAGCCGCGCTACCTTTTCGTCGAGCGATTTCGGCAGCACATAGACCTTCTTCTGGTATTTGCCGCCCGCGTTGTTGGCGAACAGCTCGATCTGCGCCAGCGTCTGGTTGGTGAACGACGCCGACATCACAAAGCTCGGATGCCCCATGGCGTTGCCGAGATTCACCAGACGACCTTCCGACAGCAGGACGATGCGGTGCTTGTCGGGGAATTCGATCTCGTCGACCTGCGGCTTGATGTTCGTCCATTTCAGGTTGCGAAGGCCCGCGATCTGGATCTCGTTGTCGAAGTGACCGATGTTGCAGACGATGGCGCGGTCCTTCATCGCGCGCATATGCTCGATGGTGATGATGTCCTTGTTGCCCGTTGCCGTCACGAAGATGTCGGCGCGGGGGGCGGCATCTTCCATGGTGACGACTTCATAGCCTTCCATCGCCGCCTGCAGCGCGCAGATCGGATCGACTTCCGACACCAGCACGCGGCAGCCGGCCTGGCGCAATGAGGCGGCCGAGCCCTTGCCGACGTCGCCGAAGCCCGCGACCATCGCCACCTTGCCCGACATCATGACGTCGGTGCCGCGGCGGATGCCGTCGACCAGCGATTCGCGGCAACCGTAGAGATTGTCGAACTTCGATTTGGTGACGCTGTCGTTGACGTTGATCGCCGGAAACAGCAGCTTGCCTTCCTTCTCCATGGTGTAGAGCCGGTGCACGCCCGTCGTGGTCTCTTCCGAAACGCCCCTGATGTTTTTCGCGATCTCGGCGAACCAGCCCTTGGGCTTTTCCTTCAACAGCTTCTTGATCAGCGCGAAGAACACCTGCTCTTCTTCCGATTCCGGCTTGTCGAGGAATTTCACGTCGCCGGTCTCGGCGCGCAGGCCGTGATGCACCAGCATGGTGGCGTCGCCGCCGTCATCGAGGATCATGTTGGGCGTGCCGCCGCCATGCCAGTCGAACAGTCTGGCGGTGTAGTCCCAGTATTCGGTGAGGCTCTCGCCCTTCACCGCGAACACCGGAATGCCGGCCGCCGCGATCGCGGCCGCGGCGTGATCCTGCGTCGAATAGATGTTGCAGGAAACCCAGCGGATGTCGGCGCCGAGCGCCGCCAGCGTCTCGATCAAGACCGCGGTCTGAATCGTCATGTGCAGCGAGCCCGCGATCCGCGCGCCCTTCAAAGGTTGTTTGGGGCCGTATTCCTCGCGCGTCGCCATCAGCCCCGGCATCTCGGTCTCGGCCAGCGAAATTTCCTTGCGGCCGAATTCGGCGAGCGAGATGTCCTTGACGATGTAGTCGGTGAAGGCAGGCTTCTTGGCGGTGGCGGTCATGTGATCGGTTCCTTTATCCTTGCGGGAACGAACGTCCCAGCGAAGGGGGTCTGCAATTTCACTCGTCATGCCCGGGCTCGTCCCGGGCATCCACGTCTTGGCCGCAACTGAAGAAAGACGTGGATGGCCGGGACATCTGCGCGAAGACGCGCTTCGCGCTTTAGCCCGGCCATGACGGCTTAAATGTGTCGCGGCTTCATCCGCAAATATTCGATCACACCGCGCGCTTCAGGGCCTCGGCGAGATCGGTTTTTTCCCACGAGAAGCCGCCCTCATTATCCGGCGTGCGGCCGAAATGACCATAGGACGAGGTCCGCGCGTAGATCGGCCTGTTGAGATCGAGGTGCTTGCGGATGCCGCGCGGCGTCAGGTCCATCGCCTCGGCCACCGCGGTCTCGAGCTTGTCCTCGGGCACCCTTCCGGTGCCATGGGTATCGATGTAGATCGACAGCGGCCGCGCCACGCCGATCGCGTAGGCGAGCTGCAGCGTGCAGCGATCGGCGAGACCGGCAGCGACGATGTTCTTGGCGAGATAGCGCGCGGCATAGGCTGCCGAACGATCCACCTTGGTCGGGTCTTTTCCGGAGAACGCGCCGCCGCCATGCGGCGCAGCCCCACCATAGGTATCGACGATGATCTTGCGGCCGGTGAGACCGGCATCGCCGTCGGGACCGCCGATGAAGAATTTTCCGGTCGGATTGACGTGCCAGATGGTCTTGCCGTTGATCCAGTCCTTGGGCAGCGCCTCGCGCACATAGGGCTCGACGCAATCGCGGACCTGGTCCGAGGTCATGTCCTCGACCAGATGCTGATGCGAAACCACGATCTCGCGCACGCCGACCGGCTTGCCGTTCTCGTATTGCACGGTGACCTGGCTCTTGGAGTCCGGGCCCAGCACCTTTTCCCGGCCGGAATGGCGGGCTTCGGAGATCAGCCGCAGGATCTTGTGGGCGTAGAAGATCGGCGCCGGCATCAGATCCGCCGTCTCGTTGGTGGCGTAGCCGAACATGATACCCTGGTCGCCCGCGCCCTCTTCCTTGTTGGTGCCGGGCTGCAGCGCATCGACGCCCTGCGCGATGTCGGCGGACTGGGGATGCAGCAGGATTTCAATATCGCAGGTCTTCCAGTGAAAACCGTCCTGCTCGTAGCCGATGTCCTTGATGGCGTTGCGGACCACGCTTTCGATCTGGTCGTTGGTGACCGATTTCGGACCGCGGGTCTCGCCGGCGATCACCACCTTGTTGGTGGTGGCGAGCGTTTCGCACGCGGCGCGGATCGCCCACGGATCGACACCGGCCTTCGGGCCCTCGCGGAAAAACAGATCGACGATCTCGTCGGAGATCCGGTCGCAAACCTTGTCCGGATGACCCTCTGAAACCGATTCGCTGGTGAACAGATAAGACGCGCGCATCAACTATCCCCTTTTCCGCCAGACCTCGGCGGTCTTTTCGTGATGTGTCCTGAAATGTCAGTCGCGACGGCGCGAGATGACGTAGGATTCGTCGTAGAACCAGAGCCCGTTATGCTTGCGCAGAACCTCTCTGGCGGCATCGAGGTAACGGCCGCCTTGTGTCATTTCCGTCAACCGGTCGTCTTCGATCTGGGCGACATACACCGCCGCGTTCCATGCTGCAAAGGCTGTCGAGGTTCCAATCGACCCGGTGACCTCATTTGGCAGCGCTTCCATATCATAGCGGAAGATCGAACGGTTATCGGCATATGCGTTAAAATTGAGGTCGCGCCCGGCCGAGCCCAGCTCGTATTTCACAGCGCGCAATAGCTCATGACGGCTCACCGCGAAAGGATTTTCTCCGGGCCAGACCGCCTGGATAATCTCCAGGCCCGGGTCATGCCCGTGGGAGTGAATTCCGATCAGCCGGCCGCCGGCCCGCAGTGCCCGGCCAAGCGGCGCAATGATGCGTTTGGCACGGAAATTAACCGAGGATTTGGCCCTGTAGGGCTGCGAAGCGATCACCAGATCGAAATTGGCCTCGGAGCGGCCGGCCCGGGGAATGATCGAATCCAGCAAAAACCGGTGGTCTTCCCGGTAGAGCACGATCGCGACCGGCCGCTCATAGACCGGCATCCCCGAGCGCGGGCTGACACTGGCGCGCCAGTTTTGCTCCAGAAACGGACCTAATTCGGCGATCTGGGCCTCAAAATCCCCCGAAGAGGCTCCCCTCAGGGGCACCTCATGCCAGATCATGCCGGCGGCCGCCGCCGGCGAAGCCGGGGTCAGCCAGGGCGCCTCGGCGTAGTACATGTTTGTGAGCACAAAAACGGTCGCCGGGTGCTCGAACAGCCGGTCGGGCACCTTGTCCAGGGTCAGCCGGACATCCTCCAGGCTGAGCTCCTTGCCGGCGATGTAGAACGGCATATGGGGAAAGCGGCTGTGCATGGTACGCATGACCCGTGCCAGCACGGTGCCGTCACCGACGCCGGCGTCGAATACCCGCAGCGCCGGCGGGCGGGGGTGGATGCTGGACAGCTCCAGCGCCACCCGTTCCGCGATCACCCGCTTCTCGCCGCAGGTATGGACGAACAGCAGGTATTTCTGCCGGTTCTCGAAAAACCGGAAATTGCCGCGGGGGTCGCGCTTCTCGGGCGGGACTTCGAGGCCGCGCGGCGGCGCCACGCCGCCCGGCATGGCGGCGGCGATATAGCCCTGGATACGCTCCAGGGTGTCGATGGTGATGCGCTTGCCCTCGCGCAGGCGATGCACCAGCTTGCCGTCGTTGACGGCCCGGCGGCCGAAAGTCGATTCCGCCATATCGGCCTGGCGGCAGAATTCGGAAATCTGGCTCAGAATTTGGTCGTTCTTCATCGCGGAGAGTTTGAGCCCGGATTTGGGATGGGTGGTTGGGCAGCGGCGGATGTCGCAGGTGTCCTACCACTTTCTGCCCACCGGGCGTACCCCCCTCGCGGCGCGCGCTTTTGCGGGCGTCTCGAAACACCTGCCAGAGATACCTCCGGGCTTCCGCCGCGGCCATTGCACCACAGAATCGGACTACAAGAAAATCAGGCGTTTGTCGGACTCCCCTGCCCCCGTTCGTCCTCTGGGCGAGCGCACGCAAACGGCGGCCATCGTGACCAACGATTCCCGTTAACCTGCACGTCGCCGATCCCGCCCGCACCGCAGCCTTCGAGACAAAGCACGAAGGATACCGGCTCATCTGAAGCCAACCACAAGGACATTCCTGATGACTTCCATCACGCCATTCCTCTGGTTTGACAACAACGTTCCCGAGGCGGTCGCCTTCTACAAATCAGTGTTTCCCAATGCCAGGGTCGAAACGGTCAGTAATTTCATGGCGACCTTCGAACTTGAGGGGCAGAGGTTTAATGCCCTCAATGGCGGCCCAAAATACAAGTTCAACGAGTCGTTTTCCTTCTTCATCAGCGTCGCGAGCCTGGAAGACGTGGACTATTTCTGGAACAGACTGATCGCCGACGGCGGCGAGGAATCCAGGTGCGCATC
>JAJYAH010000022.1 GCA_021779635.1 Pseudomonadota bacterium
CGCCCGCCCAGAGTTTGAGGCCGGCGAACACCGTCACGTCGGTGGTTTCGCGGCCCATGTTGGGGGCAAGGCTGTTCGGACCGCTGTACGGCGCTCGAAAGGGCGGATCGTATTGGCTGGTATAGGTCGCTTGGGCGTGGAACGCGAAGCGATCGGTCTCCAACGCCGACGGTCCCTTTGTCAGAAGTTCGGGAACCGGATTGTCGACATCGAGATGGTAGTTTAGCCCGACGCGAATGCTCTCCATCGCCAGGTTCGATCGGTAGACCTCCGTCCCCGCCGTGAAGGCGGTCGTTTTGTTAGGAAACCCGGTCCACAGATATTCCGCTGTCGCGGTCCATTTCTCGGTGACCGGGATCTCCACGCCGATGCCGGCGGCCCATCCCAGGCGCCACATCTGCTGCGGGTCGATCGTCCCGGCGGCGACCGCGCCGCCACCGGGTGACGTAAGCTGCCTGCGGGTGACCTGATCAAAGCTCCAGGCGAAGCCGCTGGTACCGTAGAGCAAGAAATGGTCGAACGCGTAGCCGATGCGACCGCGGACCGATCCGTATTCGATCACCGCCTCGTTGTAGGACACCTGTCCTGCCGGTGTGGCCACTGTCTGCCCGCCCTGGATCGAAGACGGTATCGTAGACGAGCCCACGACGTCGGAATTGGGCGCGGTGAAATCAGCCGCGATACCAAGCAACATTCGCGATTGAAACAGGTGATTATAGCCGGCCTGTAGCCCGAGGCCGAAACTGCCGGTACCTGCCATGAAATCGAAGTTGAATGGCAGGTTGAATGATCCAGCAAGGCCTGGTGTGTTTGGCGGTGCAGCCGACCAGTCGGACGCACCCCTGATGGCGGCAAAGTGTGCCCCGACATACCAGCCGTTCCAATCGAATGCCGGTGGCATGCCGGAGGCCGGAGCCTTCTGCGTGACGGCGGCGATGTCAGCGGCGGCTGCAGGAAGGGCGCCAGGCATCATTCCCACCGAGGCCATCAAGGCGACAGCGGACCGCCGGCCGCTACTCAATAAAAATCGCCCTCGTCTCATTGCCCCTGATGCCCCGAACGCCCTGTCTCTCTTAGTCCGGCCTGTATGGAGGTTATGTGACACGAGCGGGGTTGATTCGTACGCCCCGTATCGAACTTTGCGCCGCAAATTGATTGAAACTGCGCACTACTGGTGCAGCAATTCCTGGACCAGATATCACGGGTCAAGCAGGCTGAGCTCGAGCTTGGCGGCGACATAGCCCAACTCGTGCGGCCTGCATTCAGTCGCTGCCGTCAGCAAGAGCTTGCGCGCCTCGGGTCTCGGTCGATGATGGGCGGCATATTCGCCAAGGTAGAAATCCACATCGCATAATCGTTCATTTCGCTCTTGGGCCGAACCGACGTTCGCCGTCTTGCGGACCTGCTCTTGAGCGGAAACGCCGTCATAGAGGTCGAGCAGCGCCCCGGGCCAGACATCCTTTTTGACCTTTTCGGAGTTTTCCGCGAATTCCCTGGTATCGTCTTCGCCTCGGTGAGTACGCGCGATGTGAAGCCAGAGGACGGTGTAAGCGCTCGTCGGCAACAGCCGATGTGCGGTCAGGAAATCGTCAATATTCTGCGACTTGCTGTCAGAAAAAAGAACTGCGCGACCGCGGCCGAGATAGGCACCAGCATTACCGGGGTCCATTTCAATGATGCGGGAAAAATCCCTCTCGGCATCGCTTAGACGATTGGCGATCAGATATGCGTTAGCCCGATTCATAAGCGTCCGCGTGTCCCGCGGGTTCAGGCGTACAGCGGCGTCGAAATCCGCGATCCCCTGCTGGATTTCTCCTTGGGCAAGTTTCAGCGCCCCGCGGTTGCCGTAAGCGTCGCTATAGGCCGGCTCAAGTTTGATAGCTTCGTCGTAATCAGCGAGCGCCTGGGGTTGATTGTGCAGGGCTTCGTACGCGGAGGCGCGATTGTAGTAGGCTTGGGCATAGTCCCCGCGAATCTCGATCGCCCGATTGTAATTTTCAACGGCTTTTGCGGCTTCGCCTTTTCCGGCATAGGCGTTTCCAAGATTATTGAAAACAAGCGGATCATTCGGCTTGAGACGGTTCGCCCGTTCGAGATCGGCAATCGCCCGATCGTATTCGTGGAGTTCGCCCCAGACGGTGCCGCGATAAATATAGGCATTTGCAAAGTCTGGTACGAGCGCAATCGCAGAGTTCAGATCGGCCAGAGCTCTCTTCAAAACTCCAAGGCTTTCGAAGCAGACTCCGCGGCTGTAGATAAGCAGGCCTTCGTCGTTGGGAGAAAAGCCTCCCTGATGAAGAGCCTGATCGAACAAGCCGATGGCGAGGTTGCATTGCTGGCGCGCCTTGGCGAGAAGCGCCGCCTGAGCAATCTCTCGGCCGTCCGCGTGGGCCACAGAAATCATTAGCTCGCTGACGAGTTCAAACGCAAAAAGAATTCCTATGCAAGTGCGGGCTACGGAGGGCATTCGCATGATTGGTTTCATCGGCGTGTGCGTGAAATCTGGAATAGCTTCTTCAGGGCGGCCTTGTCAGCGCCATCAGTCTAGCACGGTGTATGGACGGTCACGCCCGAGTTTTTGGGTACGACGGTCCCATGATAGCGCATCCGGTCCTACTCGGGTCGTTGCTGCATCCGGTGCTTGGGCCGTCCAAGGACAGACATCGCCGCGAGCGTGCTGGCGCGGACCCAAGTCGTGGCTTTGGAACCCATGTACTTGAGGATGTAACACTATTGCACATCGACACCCGACCCAGCGGTGTGGTACCCGGAAAACCGGGTCTGATCCGAGGATCATCGAAGTGAGATCGTTCCACCGCAACCGCCGCATGCGTTTCCTGCGCCGTCCAGGCAGGATACTGGTTGCGCTGGTCGTGGGTCTGCATCTGATTGCCGGTGCGCTGCACGGGCTTTACGATCTGGACGTGGCAAGTCCGTCCGGCACGACGATCGCTTCTACCAATAGGGACGGCGCTCCGTCGGAGAAGGCGATCGCGGCCGAACATCATTGTCACGGCTGCTTCTCTGTGTCGATGCCGGCACCTATGACTGCCGCGGCTGACCTCAAGCCGGCCCGGGACATCGTTATTCCACATGAAGTTCTGCGTCGTGGCCTTCAGCCAGGTATCGATCCGCCACCGCCAAAATTCCTGACCTGAACGTGATCGCAAGGACGTCTTGCGTCCTCACTTTCTTGCTCGTCAGGTAACTCATCATGTTTTCCAAGACCGCCACGCGTTTTGCGTGCGCGATGGCATTTCTGGTCAGCCCATGGCTGACGTCGGTCTCGCATTCGCAGACCCTAACGCTCGGAGCCGCGCTCCAGCGAGCGCTTGCGGCCAACCCACGCCTCACGGCCGCCGGGCGCGACGTGGGCATCGCCGCCGGCCAAAGCGTCCAGGCAGGCGCGCTCATCAATCCGGAAGTTTCGTACGAACTGGACAATGCGTTCGGGACCGGAATCTTTCGCGGCACCCAGTCCGCCGAGTCGACACTGCAGATCAGCCAGGTCTTCGAATGGTTCGGCAAGCGCGATGCGCGGATAGCCGCAGGCGCCGCGGGCGTCGATGTCGCATCGATCCAGCAAAAGGCGGTACGGCTGGAAGTCCTGTCAGAGACGGCAATTGCCTTTCTCAATGTGCTTGGCTTGCAGCGTAAGATTCAGATTCTCGACGACCAGGTAGCTGCCCTTGACCGATTGACGCCCCTTCTGAGACGCAGGGTCGAGGCGGGCGCTTCTTCGCCCGCGGAAACAGGACGCACTGAAGTCGCATCCGCCGTCGTGAAAGCAGACCGCGAGCGGCTTCGGGCCTCGCTTTCCAGCGCCCGCCGTGATCTTGCGGTGCTGATGGGCGAAACAACGCCGAAGTTCGCCGCCGTGTCCGGACGGCTGGAGTTCACGGGTCGACCGCCGTCTTTTCAGTCCGTGATCTCGGCCATCGATGCCAATCCGCAGCTGGTGCGATGGATGGCGGTCTATGCGCAACGTAACGCTGAATTCCTGATGGCTCGGCTGAAGCCATATCCGGATGTACGGATCGCGGCGGGCTGGCGTCATTTCAATGAAGTTTTCGATGGCCCTGTAAGGGAAACGAACGACAATGCTGTCAGGTTATCCGTCTCGGTGCCGATCCCGGTTTTCGACCAGAACCAGGGCAACATTCTTTCGGCGGAAGAAAGCCTGGCCAAGACCCGATACGAACGGGAGGCCAACCGCAACACGCTGATCGTAGTTGCCGGGCGGGCTTACGACTCCTTGCAGGGTTCGCTGCGAGAGCTATCCATCCTGCGGGAGACGGCAATTCCCAAAGCCAGGGAAGCCGTTGAAGCGATCTCGGAAGGCTACGGCCAAGGGCGATACAGTCTGCTTGAAGTCTTGGATGCCCAGGCAAGCGTTGCGCAAACACGCCTTCGCGAAGAGGAGGCGGAGCAGAACTTCCACGTCGCCGTTGCAACGATCGAGGGGCTGGTCGGCAATCCGTTTAAGCTCGCGCGGGAGAAGGTCAGATGAGAACGACGTCGACCATTATCGTTGCGTTCTTGGCAGCGGCCCTTGGAGCCTATGGTTATGCCCAATTTGGACAGCCGAAGATCGAGGCTGCGGACAATTCCCCGGCCATCAAGAAAGAGGAAATTCCCGCGAGCGATCACGTAGAGCCGGACGAGCATGGCGCGGACCGCATCAAGATCAGTGACGTCAAGCTTGCCGCCGCTGGCGCAACGTTTGCCGAAGCCGCCCCGGCGACCTTGACCAATACGTTGTCGTTCAACGGGGTTCTCCGCGCGAATCAGGAAACCGTCGTTCAGGTTACGCCGCGTTTTCCGGGAATTGTGAAATCTGTCAGCAAGCGCGTTGGCGACGTCGTGACAAAGGATGAGCCGGTCGCGTTGATAGAGAGCAACCAGAGTCTCACGGCTTATGAGCTCAAGGCCGCGATCGCGGGGACCATCATCGACCGACAGATATCGCTCGGAGAGTACGCTTCCGAGCAAAAGCCGGCGTTCGTTGTTGCTGATCTTTCGACGATTTGGGTCGATCTGTCGATCTACAGACGGGACCTCAGCCGGGTCCGAATTGGCAACGCAGTCCTGATCGATCCCGACGACGGTGCCGGCGATATCAAAGGTTCGATCTCCTATCTGGCGCCAGTCGGCGCGAGCGACACCCAGACCGCGATAGCCCGCGTCGTCTTGCAAAACAAAGGCGGGCGGCTGCGGCCTGGACTGTTCGTGACGGCTCGACTAGTGCTCGCCGAGCGGAAAGTGCCCGTCGCTGTCCAAGCCGGTGCGATCCAGACCCTCGAGAACAAGACCGTCGTATTTGTGCGGGAAGGCGGCGACAAGCTAGAGGCTAGGCCGGTGGAGCTCGGCGATTCGGATCAGAAATTCGTGGAGATCCGCGCCGGCATCTCGCCCGGAGAAAGGTACGTCGCCGAGAACTCGTTCGTCGTGAAGGCCGAGATGGGCAAAGGCGAGGCCGACCATGATTGAGCGCCTCATCGAATTTTCCATCCGCCAGCGCTGGCTGGTTATGTTGGTCGTGCTTGGACTCGCGGCCTTCGGCGCCTGGAACTTCACACGGCTACCGATCGACGCGGTCCCCGACGTCACCAACGTCCAGGTTCAGATCAACGCCAATGCTCCGGGGCTGTCTCCTTTGGAGGCCGAGCAGCGCATCACTTTCCCGATCGAGACCGCGATGGGAGGGATGCCGAAGCTCGACTACACCCGCTCGATTTCGCGCTACGGTCTGAGCCAGGTGACCGTCGTTTTTCAGGACGGGACAGACATCTATTTCGCGCGACAGCTCATCAATGAGCGCATTCAACAGGTCAAGGATCAACTGCCCTCGGGGATCGAGGTCGCGATGGGCCCGATTTCCACAGGGCTCGGTGAGATCTATTCCTACACGGTCAGTGCCAAGCCCGGTGCAAAGTCGCCCGATGGCAGCCAGTACACGCCCACTCAGCTGAGGACCATACAGGACTGGATCATCAAGCCGCAGCTAAGGACCGTTCCAGGGGTCGTCGAGGTGAACTCGATCGGCGGCTATGAACGTCAATTCCACGTGCTACCAAATCCGGCACGGCTGATGGCGTACAATTTCGGATTTCGCGACGTACTGGCGGCTCTGGCGAACCACAATTCCAATGTCGGGGCCGGCTACATCGAACGCAACGGCGAACAGTACCTGGTTCGCGCGCCGGGCCAGGTTGCGACGATGGAGGAAATCCGGGATATCGTGATTGGCTCTCGCGGAGGCGTTCCGGTACGCGTCCGCGATATCGCGGACGTGCAGGAAGGCATGCCCTTGCGAACGGGAGCCGCATCCGTGAATGGACAGGAAACGGTCCTTGGCACCGCCATGCTGCTGATCGGCGAAAACAGCCGGACGGTTGCGCAGCGAATTGCGGCAAAGCTTCAAGCGATCTCCAAGTCGCTGCCGGAGGGCGTCGTCGCAAAAGCCGTCTATGACCGCACCCGTCTGGTGGAAGCAACCATTGAGACGGTCGAGAAGAACCTTCTCGAAGGCGCCGCTGTTGTGATCGCGGCCCTCTTCCTGATCCTGGGCAACATCCGGGCCGCAATAATCACCGCCTGTGTCATCCCACTTTCGATGCTGTTCACGATCACCGGGATGGTTGAAAGCAAACTCAGCGCCAATCTGATGAGTCTCGGTGCGATCGACTTCGGAATTATTGTCGATGGGGCCGTCATCATTGTGGAGAACAGCCTTCGATTGATCGCGGAGGAGCAGGGCAAACGAGGCCGCGGGCTCTCATTGGGCGAGCGGATCGGTACGATCCGGGCAGGAGCAAGCGAAGTCGTCAGGCCTAGCCTGTTCGGCACGATGATCATTGCCGTCGTCTACCTTCCTGTACTCACCCTGACAGGAACGGAAGGCAAGATGTTCATGCCAATGGCGCTGACCGTGCTGATGGCACTGACCGCGGCCGCACTACTCTCCGTGACGTTCGTTCCAGCCGCGATCGCGATCGGAGTCAGGGGAAAGGTTTCCGAAACCGAAAATATCTTCATGCGGCTGGCGAGGCGGCTTTATTCGCCGCTGCTCGACGTCGCCATCCGGTATCGGCGCAGCGTTGTGCTGATCGCTCTCGTGGTCGTCACGGGAAGCCTGTTCGTCGCCACGCGAATGGGCGGGGAGTTCATTCCGAGCCTTGATGAAGGGGACGTGATCATCGAGACGATCAGGATACCCGGGACAAGTCTGACACAGAGCGTCGACATGCAGTTGCGGCTGGAGGATGCCATCAAGCAAGTCCCCGAGGTCGCCACCGTATTCTCGAAGGTCGGTACGGCGGAAATCGCCAACGATCCGATGCCGCCTAATGCCGTAGATACCTACGTCATTCTAAAGCCCAAAGACAACTGGCCAGATTCCGGAAAGTCCAAGGCCGAGGTGGTTGAGGACCTCGAGCGCGTCGCGAACACGCTGCCTGGGGCCACATACGGCATGTCGCAGCCTATCCAGATGCGCTTCAACGAATTGATCGCAGGGATCAGGAGCGACGTCGGGATCAAGATATTCGGCGACGATCTCGATGTACTCCAGGGGCTCGCCCGGCAAGCCCAGACGATCGTGCGCGCGATCCCGGGCGCGGCTGACGTGAAGACTGAGCAGGTGGCCGGCCTTCCGATCCTGACCGTCAAGCTCGACCGTCAAGCCCTGTCCCGATACGGCTTAAGCGTCTCCGACGTGCAAGACGTCGTCGAAATAGCGGTCGGAGGAAAGGCTGCCGGAAAGCTCTACGAGGGCGACCGTCGTTTCGATATCGTGGTGCGCCTGCCAGAGCATCTGCGTGGAAACCTGGACTCGATCAAGGCCATTCCGATATCTCTGCCGGCGACATCCGATGGTTCGTCGCTGACGAAGACGGCATGGACCGGGTCTGTGAGCCCCGCTCTGAGATACGTTCCACTCTCTTCGGTGGCCGCAATAGAGGTAAAGCCTGGCCCCAATCAGATCAGTCGCGAGAACGGCAAGCGCCGTATTGTCGTGACCGCGAACGTCCGCGGGCGCGACTTGCGGTCTTTCGTTGCCGAAGCGCAGGAGGCGGTCGATCGAAAACTGAAGCTGCCGGCCGGTTACTGGATCGGCTGGGGTGGGCAATTCGAGCAACTCGTTTCAGCCACCAAACGGCTGGCCGTCGTCGTGCCGATCGCGTTGCTGCTCGTCTTCATGCTGCTCTTCATGAGCATGGGGTCCCTCGCAGACGCGCTCCTGGTTTTCAGCGGCGTGCCGCTCGCGCTGACGGGCGGCATCGCCGCGTTGGTGCTGCGTGGTTTGCCCCTTTCGATCAGTGCCGGGGTTGGATTTATTGCGCTGTCCGGCGTGGCTGTCCTCAACGGTCTGGTGATCATTGCGTTCATCCAGCGGCTCAGGGGCGAAGGAAAGTCGGTACTCGATGCCGTGTATGAAGGAGCGGCGACCAGGCTAAGGCCCGTGTTGATGACGGCGCTGGTCGCCTCGCTCGGCTTTGTTCCGATGGCAGTGGCAACCGGCGCCGGAGCCGAAGTGCAACGGCCGCTCGCGTCCGTCGTTATCGGAGGGATCATATCGTCCACCGTCCTGACCTTGTTGGTGCTGCCGGCGCTTTACGTGTTGTTTCGGAAGGAGGCGAAGCCTGCCCTCTCGAACGTGCCCAGCGAGACGGCCTAACTCCGGAGCTTCCGATCCCACGACGACTTCAGAGGAACTTCGAATGGCTTCAGATCGAACTCACCGCCATGCTGACCAGCATATTGACGGCGACAGCCACGACCATCACGACCATTCTCACGGCGCCGGACATGTTCATGCCCCAGCTGATTTCGGGAAGGCGTTTGCCATCGGCGTCGCGCTGAACACCGCGCTGGTCGCAGCCGAGGGGATCTATGGGTATCTCGGCAATTCGACCGCGCTGATGGCCGACGCGGGACATAATCTCAGCGACGTCCTTGGCTTGATCGTGGCCTGGAGCGCGTCGGTGGCGGCAAAACGTGCGCCGAGCGGACGCTTTACCTACGGCTTTCGGCGAACCTCAATTCTCGCCGCTCTCGCAAATGCAATATTCCTTCTTGTCGCGACCGGCGCGATCGGCCTTGAGTCGATCCAGCGTCTCTGGAGCCCGGAACCTGTTGCGGGGATTACCGTGATGGTCGTGGCGGCGATCGGTATCCTGATCAACGGCGCCACAGCGCTGCTCTTTGCGAGTGGCCGGAAAGGCGACATCAACATTCGGGGCGCCTTTCTCCATATGGCAGCTGACGCTGCGGTCTCCGCCGGCGTGGTCGTTGCGGTCGCCCTTATCCTGCTCACCGGCTGGCTGTGGCTCGATCCGGTGACGAGCCTATTGATCTGTGCAGTCATCCTCTGGAGCACATGGGGGCTATTGAGGGCCTCCGTGAGTTTGTCGCTCGATGCCGCACCGCGGGGAACCGATGTCGAAGGGGTGCGGCAGTTTCTTCTGAGTCGCCCCGGCGTCGCGACCGTACATGACCTCCATGTCTGGCCCATCAGCACTACCGAGACCGCCATGACTTGCCATATCGTGATGCCGGATGGCCATCCGGGTGACGAGTTCCTGCTCGAGTCGGCCCATACGCTGCGGCATTCGTTCAGGATCGGACACTCAACTCTGCAGATTGAGGTCGACGAAAATAACGGCTGCATGTTGGCTCCCGATAACGTTGTCTAACTGGCGCATAAACTAACCGTGCGTTGCCGACTGCAAGAGTTGATCGGCCGGAGGTGCGAGATGATTGTCAGGCAATCTCTGTACGTACTCTTTACGCTCCTGATGACATGCAACGGCCTATCTGCAAAAGGCGGCACCTATCGCATGGAAGACCGGTATAATCCGCAGCATATTGATAATTTACCTGCCGAAATTCGCACCTCCATCCTCCGCAAATGCAAAGATCCAAAAGCCCTGCACCCATTCGCGGCCTATTCGGATGGTTCGAAAAAGATCGAGCTTCACTTTGAACATTTCCTCTGTGATGGCAGCGGCAGCTACTGCCGACCATCAGGGTGCTTGCATCAAGTCTGGGTTCTGGTAGGCGGTCACTATCGCCTTATGCAAAGCTTCTACGCTCCCTCGGGCGATAGAATTGGACCATGGTAGGCTCGGTTCGAAGCCATCACGCCGCCGGCGAAACGAACCAACGGCCCGCGTTCCTCAAGCCTGCGGAATAAAGACTGGAGCCGAGCCAAAGTATTCGACAGGCGCCTGCTTGTGATATCTTAGGTCATCAAAGGTCTCTTACAGCACATGCCGGTTACAGCACATGCCGGAAGTCCTGAATTGGAACTGGCGCGGACAGGATATTCAGCTCGGATTCGATGTCCGGGGAGAAGGTCCGACGATAGTTATGTTACCTGCCTTGAGTTCCATCTCGAGCCGCTGCGAGATGTATCCGATCTCGAAACATTTGAGCTCAAGCTTCAGATGTATCGCCGTCGATTGGCCGGGGTTCGGTGTGCTGTTGCGGCCGCCGATCGCCTGGGCGCCGGATGCGTACCGCTCCTTCGTTGCGTTCGTTTTTGAGCGCTTCTCGAATCCTTTTGCCACAGTCGCGGCCGGCCATGCCGCCGGGTACTTGATTGGATATGCCGCCGGTCACCCGGGCTCGGCCGGCCGGCTGTGTCTGATTGCACCGACCTGGCGAGGGCCGCTGCCGACAATGATGGGCCGTCGGCATCCCGCGTTCCGCGCGCTGTCTCGCTTTGTCGATGCCCCGGTCCTCGGGACGGCGCTTTACAGGTTGAACGTCAATCGGCCGATGATCCGCATGATGAGTCTGGGGCACGTTTACTCCGACCGGTCGTGGTTGACGGAGCAGCGTTTTGCGGAGAAGCTGCAGGTGACGAATGCTGTCGGCGCGCGCCACGCCTCTTTCAGGTTCGTCGCCGGCGAACTCGATCCGATGACCAGCCGGGACGAGTTTTTGCAAGCGGCACGACGCGTTAAAGATCCAATACTGGTTGTATATGGGGCCAAGACGCCGCTACGGTCAAAGTCGGAGATGCAAGCGCTCTCGGAGCTGCCGGGCATTTCCTCGGTCGAATTGCCCGACGGAAAACTGGCCGCACATGAGGAGTTTCCTGCGGAAACTGCTGCGGTCATTCGCGATTTCTTGACGTCAGCGGCATAGACGAGGCGTTCACCCAAGCGCCTGCCGGCGCTTCCAAGCATCCGCCATCCTATCCCGCGTCTCACCAATCCACCTCTTGAGAGGGTTCAGGGACAGATCGATCGGCTGTCGCTGGTACGAGTGCTGGCTGCGCATCCGGTGAAACAAATGAAAAGCTGACGTAGCTGGCGAAGCTGCTGATCCATGGGACTGCGAACCACAACATAGCAAGCACCTGAAGAGCGAGGCTGATCCCGAATGCAGCCTGATAGGCGGCAAGCGGATAGTGCCCATCCTGGGGCGTCCATTGGTTGATGATCAGTCCGATCCCATATTGGGTGGCGAACGCCCAGCCGAAATGCAAGAGGTTCAAGGCTCCATTGGCACGTGCGGCGATTTCGATGGGAAAGTAGTCTGCTATGACCGCGTAGCTCAGCACGGTGGCTGCCCCCACTACCGATATGGCGGACCAAGGCAGAATGGATGGGAGTGGCACGCGAAGAATAAGCGCGAGTTCGGCCACCATGAACAGCGCGCCAAATGCTGCCAACAGAACCTCGGTCGCTATACCACGTTTGCGCAGACGATCCGCGAGCGTCCCCAGCAGTAATGCTCCCACGCTAATTCCAACGGCCATCATGAAGAGCTGATTGGTGACGCTTTGTCGGTCGAAACCTTCAACGTCAGCGAGCCAGGATGCAGCCCACAAGGAATGCATTGCCCAGGACGATCCGATGCACGTTGCGGACAGGGGCGCAATTCTCAGGAAGCGCGGATCTGAGAAGATCGAGCGCAATGATAGCGCTTTCCCAGAGGGGGCGGAGCGTTTGGTACCCCCGTTGGATTCGGGCACGGCAAAATAAATCACCCCGGCGGTCGCGAGTGTCGCGATGGTGAGGACTTCGAACAGGCTCCGCCAGCCGATCCAGTTCAGCAGCCAATCGGTCGGCGCCGTAGCCGTGACGGCCCCCAGCGATCCCAACATGATCATGCCACCATTGACGAATGCTATCCGATCTCTCGGAAACCAGACGACGATTGCCTTGAGGCCGGCCATCAATGAGGCGGCAACGCCGAGCCCAATCAGGGCGCGGCCGGCGAGAAGCTCGGCAAAACTATCGGCATTGCCGAACAGTGTCGCACCCCCGAGCGCAATAACCAGCAATACGCTTTGGACCCGGCGCGGACCGTAACGATCCAGCAGCACGCCGATCGGGATCTGGGCTCCGGCAAAGACAAGAAAATAAACCGACGCGAGCAACCCCGTCTCGGCTGCACCAAGCCCAAACTCGCTAGCCAGTACCGGCGAAACCGACGCATTGATCGTTCGAAAGAGGTACGAGAGATAGTAGCCAGCAGCAAAGGGAAGGAAGACGGCGAGGATGAGCCGCCATTTTGACAGCGCCTTCCCACACGAGGTCTCCAACCTTTCGATTGTTGGTTCTGGATCGGAATTCTCTGCTTCTCGCGGTTCTTCATCCGAGGCCGCCTTGGCACGGCCGGCCCTGGTGTTCGGATATTCGGCAAAGCCTCGGTCGCCGGGCCCGGTCTTGGCTGATGCAGGCTGCGTCCGCGCGAGATCGCGGGGGTCAGAGCCAGCACCCGAATCATCGTGGGCTGGCATCGAATGGTGCGTGGGCCGCTCACTTGTTGCCTGATCCGAATCGGAGTTCAGGCGGTGGATAGTCTCCTGCATAAGCGGGAGGCCCTCACGCACGCGGCGGTCGACCTGCTCCGCCAGGACCTTGAAGCGCTCGTCGCCGAGAACAATCGCCTCGCGCTGTCGCGATTCCGAAAGCGGTGGCATGACGGTCAGTTGATAGCGGGCGTGCAGCGCAACGGTCTCGGCGATCATCCGCATATCGCGCTCAAGACGGTCGAACCTGTCGTGCATATGATCGAGACTCTCGCGCAGCAGAGCATCGGTCGATGGAGCGGGATTCATAAAGTGCTCCAGCGCGGCTTCAACGAGCATGCTCTTGCCGACGCCGGGCCGATTGCTCGCGACGTCAAGGCGACTACAGACACCTTCACTCAACCGAACCGTCACCTTGCGGCGCGCTGAGGTTTTGCGCTTTCGCGCAGGTCGAACGTCAAGGCAACCAGTTTGCGCATCCAGCCCGGCGAGTTGTTGCATTTTCTGATTTCCCCAGCGTCCCATGATCGAGACCGCGGCGTCGCGATACGATTGATGCGGTGAACCAACCTGATGGGAATTACAGAAAGAACAGGCGGAGCCTGGCTTCAACAGAACAGAACTGCTGACCCTGCTCTGGCGTAGAAAAAGAAAGCAGGTGCAGAATCCCGTTGATTGGCCTTGAGCTTCAACGACTGGAATTCGTTTGGTGAATTGACAGCCAAGCGATTGCAAGAGCCGCAAACATCATCCTGACTGAGAGTCAGCCTGACCTTTGACTTGGGGCGACGTCCCGACTTCAAGCGATTCGATACTGACTTCCCTAAGAACGGTCGATCCACTGGAGAGGCGCCGGCCGAGCGCTTCGACAAAGCGATCGTAGCGTTCGGCGCCCTTTGCGCGCGCTGCAGGGCTCGACTGCTCCGGTAGTGCCGGCGTTGACGTCAGCCAGAAACGGATGAACAGCGCGATCGTCTCGAGCGTGATGCCGTCATTGCGTTCGAGCCGTTCAAGCACCCGCACGATGCGATCGAGCCGCTTGGCGATCGCGGCCTCTCGCCGATCGGAATCGTCAGGCGAAAGGAATGATGCGATCGCAGCCTCTGCGACCAACGATTTGGGCTTGGCCTGACGTTTGGCGAACGCCTCAAGGCTGCGGAAGGTCTCCGAATCGAGATAGATGCTGAGCTGGGCCTTCTTCATGGCTGTGCTCAAAGACCCATATCATCGCCGGGGTCGAGACTGGCAGAACGTGCAAGGCTTTGCATTCGGCCGTTCAGGGCCCGTGCCTGCACGGCATCGGCGTCTCCGTCGTCCGGATCGGCGTCGTACTCCATTTCAGAACGTGGCGAATTGACCACGAGCTTTTCGTCTTGTGGCAGTTCTACTTCGCGGTCGTAACCGCCATTCCGATCTCGGGCCTTTTGCTTCAACACTGTCAAGAACTCGACCGAGGGCGCAATCGGCGGGCGGCCTGACCAGTCGTCCCGTTGAGCGACCCGGTTGACCGGGACATTGCCTGTGGGGCTCAGAATCCGGGATTGGAATTGCGTATCCTCGTAATACCGAACCTTGCGGGCACGGACCGGGTGCACACCCGAAACCATCACGATCGCCTCGTTGGGTGAGAGCTGCATGACTTCGCCGGGCGTCAATAGCTGACGCGACGTTTCCTGGCGGCTCACCATCAGATGACCAAGCCACGGTGAGAGACGATGCCCGGCATAGTTCTTCATCGCCCGCATCTCGGTTGCTGTGCCCAGCGCATCCGATACCCGCTTGGCGGTACGCTCGTCATTGGTCGAGAAGGCGATGCGGATATGGCAGTTGTCGAGGATCGCGTGGTTCGGCCCGTAGGCGCGTTCGAGCTGATTCAGGCTTTGCGTGATCAGAAAGCTTCGGATGCCGTAACCGGCCATGAAGGCAAGCTGGCTCTCAAAGAAGTCGAGACGGCCAAGGGCGGCGAACTCGTCAAGCATCAGTAGAAGCCTTTGACGGCGTCCGCCGGTGACGAGGCTCTCCGTCAACCGCCGGCCGATCTGATTGAGGATCAGGCGCATCAGCGGTTTTGTGCGGGCGATGTCGGAGGGCGGCACCACGAGGTAGAGCGAGACGGGTTGAGCTCTGTCCATCAGGTCACGAATCCGCCAATCGCAGCGACCCGTGACTGTGGCAACGACCGGATCGCGATATAGTCCTAAGAAGCTCATCGTCGTCGACAGCACGCCTGAGCGTTCATTTTCACTCTTATTGAGCAGCTCCCGCGCCGTCGACGCCACCACGGGATGAACGCGATCCCCCAGATGTGGCGTCGCCAGCATGATGTTCAACATCTTGTCGATCGCGCGCAAGGGGTCGGACAGGAAGTTGGCGACGCCTGCGAGCGTTTTGTCTGCCTCGGCGTAGAGGACATGCAGGATCGCGCCAACAAGGAGGGAATGACTGGTCTTTTCCCAATGATTGCGTCTCTCGAGCGCGCCTTCTGGATCGACCAGGATGTCCGCGATATTTTGCGCATCCCGCACCTCGCAGTCGCCTTTGCGGATCTCCAGCAGCGGATTGTAGGCGGCGCTTTCGGGATTGGTCGGATCAAACAGCAGAACGGTCCCAAAGCCCGCGCGAAAACCCGAGGTCAGCTGGAAATTCTCGCCCTTGATATCGTGGACGATGGTCGAGCCCGGCCATGTCAGCAGCGTAGGAATCACAAGACCAACGCCCTTGCCCGAGCGGGTGGGCGCAAAACACAGCACATGTTCCGGACCGTTGTGTCTGATATAACGGCCATCAAATCGGCCGAGCACAACGCCGTCCGGTCCAAGAAGGCCAGCGCGTCTGATTTCGCGCACATCCGCCCAGTGTGCCGAGCCATATGTCGTCACATGCTGAGCTTCCCTCGCCCGCCAGACCGAAAGCACAATGGCAATGATCATGGCCGCGACGCCACCGCTGGCGGCGATGCAGGCCCCCTTAATGAAAACGAGAGGTGCGTACGAATCGTATTTGAACCACCAGATGAAGAACGCGAGTGGCTGATAGATCGGCCAACGCCCGAACATGAACCAGGCAGGGCCGAGTTGCGGCTGGTAAGCCAGTCGCCAGGCAGTCCATTCGGTCGCCGCCCAGAGGAAGCCGAGCACGACAACCGAGACGAAGAGCAGTTGACCCCAGAGGATGCGTGTCGCGGACATAGGCGAGGCAATGCGCAAGGCCAAAAGCGAGCGCAATGACAATTCTTTTGACGTCGCAATGTCGCGCAGCGTGGCGCAGGAATCGGCGGGGTCACAGCGAAAGCTCGCGCTTGCGGCCGATATTCCAGTCCACGCCGCCAGGACCAGCAATGCCGCTCACTTGCCTGCCGAGTTCCCGCTCCAGCGACGGCAACCAGGGCACAAGCTGAAACCCGAGGCCATTATCGATCATGGCGAAGCGGCCTGACGAAAGTGACAGCCTTCGGCTGTAAACCCCGGCAACGGAATCTCCTGCCTCGGCAGGCAAATATGCGAGCCCGGTCTCGGAGGCGAGGCGCCGGCCGACGCTATCGAGCTCGCGGCCACGTAGGGTCGCAACCAGGTTGCGGCCGAGCGTAACCTTGTCCCCGTCCCGGCTCGCGAGTCCCTGCTCAACCAGCGTGTCGATACGTCGGTCGAGCGCGGCACGGACTTCGCCGCCGAAGCCGGCACGCGAAAGATCGACCGGCTCGCGTGCGACCAGGCGGCGGTCGAGCCAGGTCGCGCCTTCCGCCCCGACCTGCTGGTCGAGATTGAGGTCCGAGCGGACAGCGAGCGCGATGCGCTGACGGCCCCGTGCGTCCTCAAAGCGCCGCAGTTCCACAATGCCGCCGACCGGCCCGTCACCCACCGCGTCGATATCGGAGAGTTTCAGGTGATGCACCCGGCCGTCTATTCCGTCGACCACCGCGAAGGCCGTTGCCTTCAATTCATCATCGAGCCCCCGCGCGACGAGGCGGCCGATCACGGGTTCGCCGTGGCTCTCGCCTTCGAGCGCCCAGGACGACGGCGCGCGTGCGGCGCCATCCCTGGTCAGGGTTTTGTGCAGCCGCTTGATGATATCGCCGCGCTCGCCCAGCCCCCGCAAGCGCTGCTCGGTGTCCGGGGCGAGAACCCAACGCGCGGGACCGGCCGGCTCGGCCAGGCCCAACCGCTCAAGCGTGCGCATCCGCCCGATCCGGATTTCCCGCAACGGATCGCGCGCACCATCCCGATCCGGCCGCAGATCGATGACTCCATCCGCCGCGCCTGCTTGCCGGGCCAGCACCCGATCGATCCGTGTCCAGCGCTCGGCTGTCATATCGGTCTCCAGGCGCTGACGGTTCTCGAGCTCTGTTCGCGGGCCGAGTTCACGGGTGACGAGGTCGCCGGCGCGGGCACGCAGACCCGTCGAAATATAGTCGCGGCTGATCACGAGGTCGTTGCCGTCATCGGCGCGGCCGCGCACGAGGATATGGATATGGGGATGCTCGGTGTTCCAATGGTCGATGGCGACCCAGTCGAGCGGACTACCCAGGTCGCGCGAGGCCTGGTCCATGAGTTCGCGGGTGAAGCTGCGCAAGCTTTCCAGCTCGCCGGCATCATCAGGTGAGACGATGAACCGGAAATGATGCCGGTCACCCTCACAGCGTTCGGTGAAGGCGCGGCCATCGGCCTCGTCTCCGGCCGCATCGAACAGCCTGCCCGCCTCCCCATCCCGGGTGACCCCATCGCGCTGGAGATAACCGATATGGGCGCGGAGCGCGCCCGGCGATCGCATGCGGCGCACGACCCGCGCCTTGACGATGGCGCCGCGGGCGCTGTTGTTGAGTAGGCGCGAAGCCGCAAGGCTCGCCGCGCGGCCGCGCCCAAACGTGCTGCCGCGCCTGGGCCCGCCAGGCGAGAAGCCGCCGGCCTTCTGCGTGGCTTTGAGTGCCTGCGCCAGGAAGGATTTCGATCGTAGCGATCGGGTCGAGCGAATGCGGCCAGGACGGACACGAAAATCGTCGTTACCGGTCATCTTGGGCTCACAGGGTGAGGAAAGCTGAGCAACAATGACATCTTGCCATTAGACGGAAGGTGCGCTGGATGTTGCGTAATGTTGGCCATGTGGTTGGAGTTTGCTGCTGTTTCCTGCCCCGACCGACCGCACGCACCTTGCGTGCTTTATCCTGCCCTCCTCGGTCGCTGGTTCCCAGGGCCCAACTTCCAAGCCAACAGACTCTCGGTACTCGCGGCGATTTGCGACAAAATGCAGTTCGGGTCATTGCGGTGGATCCTCCAATAGCGCCTGCCCGAACACGTCGGCTGGTCGCCGATTCACTGCGAAAGAGCCGCCGCGACTTGGCAGTTGACTTGCGAAGCCCCCACCGTTTGCGAGCGAAGCGAGCGTTTGCGATAGCGATCGTTACCCGAAGGGCCGAGACACCCGTAGGGTGGCTCGGTGAGGAGCGAAGCGACGAGTAGAGCGCGGGCCGAAGGCATCGCCCGATCGTGTTGCAGCGTTTCGAATGCAAACCGGATGTCCGTCACGGCGCGTCTACACGTTCAACAAAGATGGGAGCTTCCCGCCAAGGAAGCGTACGTCGGTTGCGAGAAGCGGTGTGCTCACCCTGCTCGCCGTCCAGCAATGACGTGACCGCCGTGACGTAGGCCGTCGTTTCGGATGGAAGCGGCTGTCCTGTCGCGAGGTGCTGTTCATATCGCGACGGACCTGCATGGTAGGCCGCAAGGAAGCCTGCCGAGCCGAAGCGGTCGTGCATCTCCTTTAGATACGCAGTGCCCGCCAAAATATTATCGCGGGCGTCAAACGGATCGAGACCGAGACCGTAACGAGCGCTGAGCTCCACCCAAGTGCCAGGCATGAGTTGCATCAGGCCCATTGCGCCGCGAGGCGAGATCGCATGCTCATCGCCACCGCTTTCAATTTTAAGAACGGCACGGATCCAACGCGCCGGTAAGGCAAACCGATCGGAGGCCTGATGGATGAGATTGGCGAACCGATCAATGGATTCGCGACGCGACACAGTCTGTGCGCAGGCGCTCGATTCGAAGAGCGTCGAGGCCGCGATCGCGCACATAAACGGCGCAACAGCCGCGATAACGAGCGGAATGGGTCGGACGGAACGGAGCCATGCAATCGAGCTCGCTACGTCACGGACATGACTTTTCCATTGCAGGCCGGGCGAGCGCCGTCTGGTTCTTAGATGAGGCCGGTAAGGAAGGGGCGGATACGCCTCAGAATCACAATTGGCCGGAGTGTCGTGCATGATCACTCCTCATAAGTCCAAAAGGGCTCCGCCCTGCCGATCACTGCAGAGGCAGGTAGCGGTCCAAAGTAGCGACCGTCTAGTGAATCGGCCGACTGCCAGTTCATAACAAAGACGTCGCCATCAGCAATGACGCGGCATCCGTGCCAAACAGGGAGTGGACGGCCTCGTCCGTCGCGTTCTTGTGCCTGTCCGACATCGATGCCGTCGACGGCGATTGTTAAGCCGTTTCTGCAGACCGTTTGTCCAGGAAGCGCCAACACCCGCTTGAGCATGGGGACGCCAAGTGGCAGATAGCCATTGAGATCAAGGAATGCCGCGAGAAGATCCGGTGGCTGTACCGCAACAAGTTCGGTGACCGTCAACTTTGTCACGGGCAGGAGGCGATAAAGGCCGATTGGAACGCTATTGGATGCGTTCCATATATAGCGTGGTGGCGCTCCTCCGATCGTCGAAAGAAGAAGAACGGTTGCCACAGATGTCGTCAAAATCGTCGCACAGCGAGCATTCATGACATCACCCGCCGCCGATGGAGCCAGGCTTGATGTCGGGATCGGGTATATGGTCGAGGTGTTTCGTTGACCGACAATCGGTTGTGCACGTGATGCCAATAGTCGGGTGCTGCGTCGGCAGGATTGACGTCAAGCGCCTCGACAGCATCGATCAGTTGCAGAACCCGTTCGACCTTCGGCCAGCCGGATAGTCGCAACAGGCTCTCACCGCCGGGCTTGATCCAGGGCACCGTCGAATAGCGCTGCCCCGGCGTCGCTGCGCGAAGGATATCGATGCGCGATAGCACCGTCCCAAAGTCGTTGGATGTCCAGCGCACGAAAGCGAAGATGCTGCCGGGAGCAAATGACAGGACGCGTCGATTGCGGTCGACGAGTTTCTCGGAAACGGAACGACCAAATCGAATGCGGTTCTCGATACGCTTTTCGAGCCAGAGGAGTTCGACTGTCGTGAGATCGCTCACGACGACCTCTTTGGTCGAACGGCTCTGAGGATTGTGAACATCTCTCTTCATCGGTCAGCGCCGTTCTTTTCCCGCATAAGGGATAGGAGCGTGCCGTTTTGCCGGCAGCACGGTGCCAGTACCCTGATCGCTGGTTGACGTCCTGGTACCGACGTCTGCCCATGCATTCAGGTCGGCAACCGCGTAGATCACGCGGCCGCCGATTTTCCGGTAAGCCGGACCGGTGCCGTAAGTTCGGTGCTTTTCGAGGGTGCGGGGTGAAAGGCTTAAGTATCGGGCTGCCTCGGCAGTCCGCAGGTATCGTGGCGATGTAGCGAGGCTCGCATCGGACATCTGACAATCTCCGTTGCCGTGTGGAGCGCCAGCGAGGTCCGTGGCGCGCTGGCGGCGACAATGACGGAGAAGGGCCTCGAAGGGGGATGCCGAAGATGAGGGGGTCTATTTTCGACACCCCTGAAGGTGGGGCTATTTCTTCCGGGATGTGGGACGCAACAGCGCACGGTACCCGCCGCGCATCAGAGCGATGCCGTTCTTGACCAGGCGGATGGTCAAGCTGCGAAGATCATGGTCCTTCCAGGAACGACTACGAACGCGCTCCCTGCCGAACAACCCCTCTGCGATTTCACGATAGCTATATCCCGCTAACCAGGCATCGAGGGCTCGCATCATCAAGACGAGTCGCCGGCGACGCTTGGGAGGGAGCGCAAGGGGCGACGCACCAAGACGGCGGCCGTCGATGGCGCACCAGAAGCGGTGCGCCGCCTGTAGACGGATGTCGGAATTGGCGTCGAGTGGCAATTCGATTAAAAGCGGCGCCCCTTTGGCAGGCATTGCTGGCAGGTAAAGCCGGTGGATTGCGCCTGCCAGCGCCACAACTCCATGCCAGCCATCTGGCCCATGGCGAAATTCGCCAGCGGCAAGCCTGGCCCAATCAAGGGCATATTGCCCACCATCGCTGGCCGCGCCGAATTGACGGAGCGACAAGACGGTCGAGAGGGCTTCAGGTGCCCAGAATATCGATTGCCGGTCGAACGCCTGTTCAGGATCAGCCGCGAAAAGACAACCCCCATTTATGTCGGAATGAGTGCGGCGCCCCATCCGATTGCGCAGCGGTTGTCAGATTCCTGAAATCTCGCTCGTATTCGCTGTCGCGGCGGAGCCATTCCCAAGCAATATCGGCACCTTCTGCGATTCCGAAGTTTGCGTAATCTTGCTCTGATCTCCAGTCAACAGCTGACATAACGACTTCCCCATTGCACTGCACTAACGATGGGGAATTGCAGCCTGATAAATGTGACCATTTCTGGTTGCAGCATTCGCGGAAGCCAATGGGGTCATTTGCGTTTTTGATCGGGCTTCAACGGGCTGTCACGTTTTCTTCAAACAAGCTTCATCATTCGCTCTTCGGCCATCCGCGGGCGAGGAGTTCACGATAACCGTGGCGCGCAGCCCACTTCGCACGCGCCAAATGACTCTCGTAAGCCGCGCGGGCACGAGCTGGCTCCACGGCAGGATCAATGTGGAGAACAATACTTACGACTTCTTGCCAATCGGCGTTGGCTTTTTCAGCATCCAGGAGT
>JAJYAH010000562.1 GCA_021779635.1 Pseudomonadota bacterium
AAATCTCGCGTACCTGCCGAACTGGACAAAAGCAAAGGGCCGGCGGATCGAGGTGCTGCACAACTGGCTCGCGACGACGCCGGACGTCGGTTGCAGCATCCAGGTTGCCCGCACCTCGTTGGCGGGGCGCAAAATATTCGTCTATATCGGCAATGTGGGCGTCGCCCAGGGCATAGAGATATTGATGGATCTGATCCAGGGTCTGCGGCATCGGGATGATATCGGGTTTTTGTTCGTGGGCCGCGGCACCGAATTCGCGAGACTGGAGTCGCAGAGGGTGTCGCGAGATCTGAACAACGTGCTGTTTTTCGATGAGATCGATCCGTCCGAAATTCCGGGCTTGCTCGCGCAGTGCCATGTCGGACTGGTTGCGCTCCATCCGGATCACAAGACGCACAATGTTCCCGGCAAATTTGTCTCTTATGTTCAATATGGATTGCCGGTGCTGGCGCGTGTAAACGGTGGTACGGACCTTGAAAAGCTGATCGAGGACAGTGGAGTTGGACGAGTCTATGTCGGTTCCTCCGTCGATGAGTTGAAAATCCTCGCAGAGGAACTGGCGGACAACGATGCGCTCCGCTCCACGATGTCGGCACAGGGAACCCGGCTGGGGCGGTCGATGTTTTCGCCCGAGGCGGCGGCGAAACAGATTGTCGGGCGGTCGGACGCCGCAGGATAACCTAGATTGAGTGCAAGATAACCGAGATTGGGGACCGGGCTCGTATACGGGATTGCAATGCCTGATTGTGGTTGTTATGTCGCCGTTCAGAATCCCGGTGCCACTCTTTGGCATTGCCAACTGATACGGATCCAGGTCAGGTCAAGCAATGTCGCTTCGGATACTAATCACCGGTTCTTCAGGCTTTATCGGCTCAAAGGTAACTGCCGCACTGGCGGCTGCCGGGCATAGAGTTCGGGCCGCCTCGCGCAGACCGGGGATCATCGCACATCCGGACAATATCGAATGGGTGAGGCTGCCCAATCTTGAGAGTGTCGTCGACTGGGACTCGCTTGTCGCCGGCATCGACATCGTGGTGCACCTCGCCGCCATTGCCCACCGCAGCCATGCCGATAGCCCGGACTATGCGAAGGCCAACCGGATCGCTACAGTGAACCTGGTGCAGGCCTGCCGCCGCCAAGGGATCAAGCGGCTGGTCTTCATGTCATCCATCGGTGCGCAGGCGGGTTCTGCGGCCGACCATCTTGTCACCGAAATCGACGAACCGCGGCCGATCACCGCCTATGATCGGGCAAAGCTCGCCGCAGAGGAGGAAATTCGGCTCTCGGGTGTTCCGTTTAGCATTCTGAGGCCGGTCATTGTCTATGGTCCGGGAGCCAAGGCCAATATCGCCTTGATGGTGCGAATCGCAGCGTTACCGCTACCGATCCCTTTTGGAGCTTTTAGAAATCAACGATCGCTGCTTTCGATCGATAACCTGACACAGGCGATTGTCCTGTGCCTTGATGACCCTGCAACGCTCAATCAGACCTTTATCGTTTGTGATCGAGAACCGATCTCTTTGGCAGACATGTTCGCGACATTGCGAGAAGCGGCCGGGAAACCGCCGCGGCTTGTTTCAATTTCGCCGGCGGCCGTCAAAGCGGTACTGGTAGCCGCGGGACGCCAATCGCTTTGGGACCGGATTGGCCGAGAACTCGTGGCAAGCTCGGCGAAATTGCAGAAGGCCGGGTGGTCTCCGAAAGTCGAAACCAGGGCCGGTCTGCGAGCGATGATGAACCCGTTTCCGACCAAATCGTAAGGCCTCGCGGTTCGACTGGAGTGATTGAGCATGAAGCGAGCGTTCGACGTCGCGGCCAGCGCCCTGTTCCTTTTGCTGTTCTCGCCGATACTCTTGATGATCATTATTGCCATTCGGCTCGAGAGTCCGGGCAAGGCGATCTTCGCCCAGATGCGTGTCGGAAGGAACGGGCGTCCGTTTACCTGCTACAAATTGCGGACAATGCATTCGGGAACAGCCGATCTCCCGACGCATCAGGTGCAAGCGTCCGCAATTACCGCTTTGGGCGAGCATCTCCGCCGTCTCAAGATCGACGAAGTTCCGCAACTCTGGAACGTGCTGATCGGCGATATGAGCCTGGTGGGCCCGCGTCCCTGCCTGCCGTCGCAGGTCGAGCTTGTCGAGGCGCGGCGGCGGTTGGGCGTTCTCGAAGTGCGGCCCGGCATAACTGGATTGGCGCAAGTCAGCGGCGTCGATATGTCGGATGCAAACCGGCTCGCCGAAATCGATGCGCAATACGTTCGCAGCCAAAGTATTCCGGGAGATTTCGGCCTGATATGGGCCACCCTGCGCGGGAAGGGGATGGGCGTTGACCGGGTGGTTCGCTTCAACAAGTAGAAGCGGGTGCGGTCAGTAAATCGCCCCCGGCGAAGATGACGGAGATTTGGTGGCGTCAACCTGGTTTGCCGCCGGTTCAAGCCGCTTCCTCTCCCGTTCCTTCATGTACTCGTCGTATTGCGGCGTGCCGCGCCGGGGCGGCGCATCTGCCGGCAGGCCGCCGGCCCACTGCGGGATGTAATCGCCCATTCCGGCCGCGAGCTTCTCGTTGATGGTCCCGCAGCCGCCTAGACCGCAGGTCAAGAGTGCACAGGCAAGAAGGGTCGCAATCTGGTGACGGCGGACGTTCATTTGTGGAGCATCGAATCCCAAGAGATGGCCCGGAGACTGGCCGAGAGCCTGTTTCCTAACAGATAAAATTGGCTTATTCGGGCGCTCTTTTGGTATTAAAATACCATAGAATGTTCAGAATGGCAGGCCGACATAGTTTTCAGCAAGCTGCCGCAGCGCCGTCTCGGAGGAGAAGAGATAGGCAAGCTCCGTCTCCTGCAGTTTGTCGTCGTAGGCAAGCCGGTCGGGAAAACGGTGCAGCAGCATCGTCATCCACCAGGAAAAGCGCTGCGCCTTCCAGATCCGAGCCAGCGCCTTCTGCGAGTATCCGTCCAGCCCGGAATCGTCGCCTTTCCGGTAGTGGGCGACCAGGGCATGATAGAGATAGTAGATGTCGGAGGCGGCGCTGTTGAGCCCGCGCGCGCCTGTCGGCGGCACGATGTGCGCGGCGTCGCCGGCCAGGAACAGTCGGCCGTAGCTCATGGGTTCGGCGACGTAGCTGCGCAGGGGCGCGATGCTCTTCTCGATGGACGGGCCGGTGGTCAGCCGATGGGATACCTCGGCCGGCAGCCGGCGTTTGAGCTCGGCCCAGAAGGCGTCGTCGGGCCAATCCTCGGGCGAATCCGTCAGCGGCACCTGGATGTAGTAGCGGCTCAGTGCCTGCGAGCGCAGAGAGCACAGCGCAAAGCCGCGCTCGTGCCTCGCATAGATCAGCTCCGGGGATACCGGCCTGGTCCGCGACAGCACGCCGAGCCAGCCGAATGGATAGACCTTTTCATACTCGCGCAGCACGTCTTTGGGGATCGACTTGCGACTCACGCCGTGGAAGCCGTCGGCTCCGATCACATAGTCACAATCGATCCGCAAGGTCTCCTTTCCGGTTCGACAGGTCACGTAAGGTGCGTCGGAGGCAAGCTCATGCGGCGTCACGTCCTCAGCGTCATGGATTATTTTGCCGCCGAGCCGGTCGCGCGCCTCGTAGAGGTCGCGCGTCAGCTCGGTCTGACCGTAGACGATCACCGAGTTGCCGCCGGAATATCTGTGCAGGTCGACGTGGTCGAGCACGCCGTCATGGGCAATCTCGAATCCCTTGTGGATCTCGCCTTCGCAGTCCATCCGTTCGCCACATTGTGCCTCGCGCATCAATTTGGCGAAGCCATGCTCCAGCACGCCGGCGCGGATGCGGGCCAGCACGTGATCGCGGCTGTACTTCTCCAATACGATGGTGTCGATGCCCTGCAGATGCAGAAGCTGGGACAGCAGGAGCCCCGACGGGCCTCCACCGATGATGCAGACCTGCACTTTCATCTTTCCGTCCTCCCTGACGGCCGACATTCCCTGATTTGACGCCAGAAACGGATGGAGGGATCGGCCATTGTCTTGTACAATTCGAACATGGGAGCAACGCGGTCGAAATCGGCCATCCAGGTATTCAATCTCTTCGGCGAATCCGGAGACCTGCCGGACGTCGTGCATTGCGAGACCATCGCCGCGCGCTCGGTCCTGCATGACTGGGTGTTTGCCGCCCATCGACATGCGCGGCTGCATCAGGTGCTGCTGATCGAAAGCGGTAGCGGGCAGGCGACGCTCGAAGGACGCGTTCACGCGCTCAAGCCCATGTCCGTGGTCAACGTACCGGTCGGCCATGTCCACGGATTTAGCTTCGAGCCGGGAACGCAGGGCTGGGTTCTCACTCTTGCCGCCGAGATACTCGATGAGACCCTGCTGGCGCCGGAAGGACTCCGCGGCGTGCTTTCGCAGTCCGCCGTGGTGCGCGGAACGCCACAGATCCGTGCCACCATGAAGCAAATCTTTGCCGAGCATGCCGGGCGGAATTTCGGTCGCGCCCATATCCTGCGCGCGCTGTCGGCCGCCCAGATCGGGTTTTTGGCGCGCGAGCTCGTCAACGGCCGACAGGAAAGCGGCGCCGCCGATTCCGACCTGTTCCGCCGCTTTGAGGCGCAGCTGGAACAGCATCATCTGGAGCGCTGGAGCGTATCCGATTACGCCGCGGCGCTGTCGGTGACGCCCACGCACCTCAACCGTGTTACGCGCGCGACGCGCGGTGATACCGCGTCCCACCTCATCCTCAATCGGACAATTCGCGAGGCAAGGCGCAATCTCGTCTACACGAACATGCCGATCGCGACGATCGCCTATGCACTCGGCTTTGACGACCCGGCGTATTTCAGCCGGGTCTATGCCGCAGCGACAGGACTATCGCCACGCGCCTTTCGCTCCCAGCTCAGGATGTAAGCGCCCGAGCCGCAGCGTAGGCTACGCTGCCGACGCTTGTCTGCGCGGCTCGCCTCGGGTTGAGGTCCAAACCTCAGTTCAGCATCTCGATCGCCATCGCGACGCCCTGCCCGACGCCGACGCACATGGTCGCCAGCGCGCGCTTGCCGCCGCGCTTCTCCATCCCGTGCACCGCGGTCATCGCCAGCCGGG
This sequence comes from Pseudomonadota bacterium, assembly GCA_021779635.1. The sequence goes on from JAJYAH010000562.1 coordinate 5,076, forward strand.
CGCCGCTCATGCCGAGCGGATGGCCAAGCGCGATGGCGCCGCCATGCGGGTTGACGAAATCCGCGTCGTCCTTGACGCCGAGCTGGCGCAGGCAGGCGATCCCCTG
>JAJYAH010000563.1 GCA_021779635.1 Pseudomonadota bacterium
GTAAGATACGATCTTGTCGGCAATGATGGGCGGAATGCCGGGGCGGAGAATGAAGGCCTTGGATTTCGGAAGCAATTTCAGCTCTTGCGGCAGCATTAGGGCGCGACGATGCTCGGAGATGGTCTCGCTGGTCGAGCGCATGGCGAGGCCTTTCGGCCCGCTACGGCTGCGCGCTTTCACGGTGTCATAGCCGATACGCTCCGAGAGTTCATTCGCCACGTCCTGCTCTTTCGGTGCAAACACTACCTCGACGGCGTGGTTGGTCATGAAGTTGCGGGCGGCGTCGATGCCGTAGATCGCGCGGAGCTGCGCCGGGCTCTGAACCACGGTGAGCAGGCGGATGCCGTAACCGGCGATGAAGGCGACCGATTTCGCCAGCACATTGACATTGCCGAGGGCCGGAAACTCGTCGAGCAGCAGCAGAACCTTGCGATTGAGTTTTGGGTTTTGTTCCGGCAGCTCGCGGGTGTTGAGATCGACCACTTGTTGAAAGAACAAGTTCAAAAGCGGCGCCATACGGTCGAGATTATCAGGCGTCACGCCGAGATAGATCGACATCGGCCGCTGTCGCAACAATCGCAGATCGAAATCGTTCGTCGAGGTTGCGGCATCGATCCGGGGGTTGAGCCACAAACCCAGGCGCGCCGTCACGGTCTTGCGCACCGAATTCATGGTGTTCTCGGAGGCGGCGAGGAAATCGTTCAGCGCCGTGATGCAATGCCGGGAAAGCGGTGACGGACTAGACCTGCGGGCTGCGATGATTTTCTCGAAATGCGCTTTGAGATCGGGGGCAGCGGACAGCTGGTGCAGGATCTCGCCGATCGTCAATGGCAATCCCGGCGTTTCCGCGACATAGCCTCCAACAGCGACAAAGGCCGAGCGGGCGGCCTCGAACCAGAACGGGTCGCCGCGGCTCTCCGCCGGAAACAACATCACGGCGATGCGCTGCAGATCGTCATAAAGATCAACTGGATCGCTGCGCATATAGCCGAGAGGGTTGTAGCGCGCGGTACGACCGCTTTCCTCAAGCGGATCGAACAGATGGACCTCCTGACCGTGGGCCGCGCGAAATCCTGCGGAGCGATCCCAATTCTCCTTCTTGACGTCGAGAACAACGACGGAATCTGGCCAGTTCAGCAAATTGGGAATGACATAGCCGACGCCCTTGCCGGCGCGGGTCGGTGCATAGACCAGGACGTGTTCGGAGCCTCCGAAGCACAGCAGCGCACCGTCCTTGCGTCCGAGCAGGATGCCTTCAGCGGAACGCAAGCCCGCAGCCTTGATCTCGCGCCCGGAAGCGAAACGGGCGCTGCCGTGAAGAGGGAGAGGACGGTGACGGAGGACAGCGCCGAGCATTCCGAACACCACAACGACGCCGGCGAGCGTCGCCAACGTCAGCCAGCGGTCGAAGCGCGGGTCGGCGCCGTAACGCGGCCAGCCCGTGGCGATCTCCAACCAGTGGAATCCGCCGTCATGCAGCCGCAACCCGAGCAGCAGAACGTTGGAGGCGACCAGCAGGAACAACGCGCTGGCTGCAAGCGCGAGCGCGCTGCCGAATGCCGCCTTAGCTGATGTGGTCGCGTTTGCGAACGGGGTCATAGTATATTTCCGTGATGCGATAGCGGCCGTCGCGCTTTTGCATCTGAACCACGACGTCAACCAGCAGCAGCAGCAGCGAGCGGATATCGTCGCGATGAAGGTCGCGTCCCTCCGCGCTTTCCTTTACCAATAAAGTGAGTTGTTCGAAGGCGAGCCGGGCATTGTCGGCATGAACCGTGGTGATCGACCCCGGATGTCCGGAATTGACATTCCGCAGATAAAAGAAGGCGGTGCCATCGCGCAGCTCCTGCAACAGGATACGGTCGGGCCGCATCCGCAGGCTGGATCCGAGCAGTTCGCGCGGGCCGATCTTGGCAAGACCCTGCCCGTCCTTGGCGTAGAGCAGCCGCACGCAGTTTTGGTGCGGAACGACGAGCTCGGCGGTGTCCTCGATGGTGATGAGTCGCTCGTGCGCCGGGATCGCCGCGATCAACGCCTTGGACAGCGTGGTCTTTCCCGAACCGGTCGCCCCGGAAATGATGATGTTGCGGCGAGTTGAGACGGCAAGCTCGAGAAACTCGCGCCAGGCACCGGCTTCTTTCAGGGCGAGTAATCGATGCTCGTCGGCGGTCAGCTCGTCACTGGCGGCGCGGACCTCATCGAAAAGGTTTGCTCGCTCGAAAGCGTCCAGCGTCATCGTCAGAGTCGACGGCTTGCGGATCGTGAAACTGACCATGCCGGCTGGCACAGCCGGCGGCACCACGATCTGGCAGCGTTCCTCGCCGATCAAGCTGGTTGAGACCACGGGATGTTCCGGACCGATGTCTTGACGGGTGTGGCCGGCGGCCGCGGTTGCGAGATGCATCAGGTACGCATGCGTCAGCGCTGCCGCTTCATTCCGCTTCCAGCCGCTTGGGCCTTCAACGAAAATCTCGCCGGGGCGGTTGATGACGATTTCGGTCAGGGTGTCATCTGCCAGATACGGAGCCAGCGGCTCGAGATAACGCGCCAGCACGAGCCGGCTGCCATCGCGTTCGATGGAATGCACCGCGTTCATTTCGTCACCACAGCCGGGGCCACGATGACTCCGGGGACGGTACGGTCCAAAATCTGCGTGCGGGTCTCGATCCGCCGCAGTTGATAGACCGAGGAGAAATCGAGATCGCGGGCGACAAAGATATTGACCAGTTCGCCCTGATTCTTGTTCAGCGTCGGCGGGATGTTGATTGACTGCTCGACGGCGATGCCGGCGGCGGTATTTGTGGCGCCCGTGGTGTTGTTGACCTGGATCTGGCTGTTCTGGAGCTGCTGTTGCCCGATCGCGGAGGCGTCGCTGACGATCGACAGCAGGAGTGCAGAGCCGAATCGCTCCCAGAAATGGGTGTCGAGGTCGCCGTCGAATCCGGCACGGCCCAGCGCATCGGTGGCCGGCGACGCCAGTGCCGCGATCACGCCGGTCGGCGTCTTGGCGCGGGTCCACAACACGAACATGCGTTTTGAGCCGCGCCGCACATTGCCGCGATATTCGCCGACCACTTGCGTGCCCTTTTCCATCAGCACGACGTTGCCGGAATCCGACATCACGTCTCGCATGACGAAGCAGGAGACGAAGCCCGCCACGTCCGACGACATCGCCGTCTCCAGCACGCACGGGATCGACGTTCCCTGTGTGACCAGCAGGTTGCGGTTGGGAAGCCGTGCGGCGCGCACCCCGTCGATCGGCGTCGGTTTGAGCTTGTCGGCGAGATCGTTGCGCGGTTCCCCCCGCCCAAAACCGTAGGGATCGGTGCCGACGCTTCCGGTCACGCCGTCGCGAGTGGGATGTCCAGACGACATCGGCCGGTTATAGGCCAGTACTGGCGCCCGACGCGCACTCTCCAGCAGTTGGTCGGGTGCGGGCACAGGTCCTGTTGGCGTCGCCGCGATCGGGGCGACCGGGATGGACGCCGTGATGATCGGCGCAGCCGGCGCTTCCTTGACGGGTTCGAACGCCGCTGCCTGCCGGATCATGAGCTTGCGGGCGGAATCACCGACCGGCTTGTCGCCTTTCCAGGTCCCCCAGATGATCAGGAAAGCAAACGCGGTAAGCGCCAGCGCGCCGAACCCGCGCTTGAGCATCGCCGTTCGACCGTTGTCTCCTGTTCCCACGGGGGTAATGCCGCGGTCATCGGGCAGCGTCTCGTTTTGAAGCTCGGTCATATCGCGTCGCCTATCGTGACTTTAGGGATGGAGGTGACTTCTTCGCCCGCCGCTCGATCGAGGGGCTCGTAGTATTGGTGCCAGGATTGACACCGACGGCGTCGAACGCTTCGTTGAAGATGCAGAGCACGGTGTCTCCCTTGCGCAATCGAAATTCTCTTGCGGTCGCATGCACGACCACAAGCTCGCCGCGGACATCCTTCGGTACCAGACTTTCAGAGCCGTCCGAGTTGATCAGGTAGATCGCCGGAATTTCGCGGTTGCCCGCAAAGCGGAATGTGGTTTCCTTGCCATCGTCAAAAACGGCTTCCGGCTCGAGATCGATAGATCCCTGCGCGGAGAAACGCCAATTGCGCGCGCCATAGGCGTGATGCAGGTCAAAAGTTTGCTCGATCAAGGCGCCTTCGCGTTCGGCGCCGCGGGCGGCCGCCTCCATCCGGCGACGCTCAATCTCATCACCCGGATAGGCGAAACGGACCACGAAGTAGCTATCCGCCAGCGTGGTCTCCGCGATCGACAACTCGAACTGATACGAGCGTTTGCGCCCATCGGGACGGGTGGTCACAACCTGCAGATTGGTCGGCGGATGCTTCTCGCGCGGCTTCAGAAACAAGATCGAGCCCGCCGGTGCGACTTCCCATGCTACCGCGTCGCCGATCGCGACATGCGCCACCTCTTCGTCATCGGCGAAGACGACCTGGGTCGAGGCGCGGATCACGCCGTTCAGTCGGACCACGTTGGCCGGGTCATAGGTCACCGTTCGCACCCGTGCATCGCGTTGTCCTGGGGACGGCTGTTGCAGGGCCGCAACGGGGCTCGCAACGCCGAATGCTAATATTATCAAAAGAGCGAGACGTTTCATGGCACGACCTCCGGATCGGCACGGTATTCCGAAACCAGAAAGCCGAGCGGGTTGATGAGACGATCGGCGGAGGACATCGGCGCGTTGGTATAGGAAAACGTCAGGGTCGAAACCCAATGGGTCACGCGGGTTTCCTCACCCTTTCGGCTCTCCTTCATGAAACGCACGGATGCGACGTTGTCGGCCAGCAGCGAGATCGCTTTGATCCGCACCGTGGCGATGCCGAAACGGCCTTGCACGACCTGCGGGCTTTCCGGATTGGAGCCGCGATACCAGGCCGCGAAACGGGCCTGTTCGCCCTGCCCCGAGAGCAGCGAAATCGTGCGAAAGTTGGTTTCGGCCTCCGGGTAGCTATAACCCTCTCGCGCCCGAACATAACGCCCGAGGAAATACTTGGTCACCGCCTCGTCGTAGTGTGCCGGCGTCGAATTGAGCGCGGAGACGGTCTCGACGATGCCGGTGGCATTATCGACCCGGATCACGAACGGCTCGACGGTCTTCAGCGGCGCTAGCGCTGCGACCGCGCCGACCGAGACGGCTGATAATGCGCATGCGCTCGCGGCGATCACCCAG
>JAJYAH010000564.1 GCA_021779635.1 Pseudomonadota bacterium
TGACACCCATTGGACCAGCGTCCTATACCGCCGCGCTCGGCGACTTCGGTCGCCGCGTGGCGGGGTAGCTCAGCTGGCTAGAGCACGGGAATCATAATCCTGGGGTCGGGGGTTCGAGTCCCTCCTCCGCTACCACCTTTCCCCACACTCCTCTTAGGCCGTTGGGAAAGGCCCTCTCACCGAGGAGCGCGGTGAGCCTTCCGGCGATTTCCACCTCGACACCGCCAGACTTCGAGGGGTCCCGGTACACTGTTACAGTTTCGACCATATCCCGCATCGCTTCGGCGCTCTCAGCGTCGCCGGCTCTGACGCCTTTGCCTAACGCCTCCTGCAGCCGGCTAAGCTGCTCCTCGTACCGCGCCAGCACGGCTGGATGCAGCGCGATGACCTCCGTCGCCGGCGGGGACACCTGGAGCTCGGCCGCGATTCGTTCGCGTTGCTTATAAAGAGCCGTCGAGCGAGGTCCGAGCACGGCCGGATCGCCATGGCCCTTCGCGATCGCTTCGACCAGCCGCTCGATCTCCCTTGTAAGCTCTCCAATCTGCCGCTCGAACCGGTTGCGTTTGGCATCAGTCTCTGCCGCGAGACGCTTCCGCTCTTCGTGATACGTCCGGACGTATTCGGCGATGACTTTGGGATGGCGCATCTCCGCCATGAGTCCCCCGAGCACGGCTTGTTCGACCGTATCGAGGTAGAAGGTCTTCGGATCGGCGCACGTGCCGCTTTCCGTAGCCGCCGAACAGCGAATTCGAATACGACCTGATTTGTCCCTACCGTTCGTAGACATTCCGGCGCCGCAGAAGCCGCATCTCAGCAAGCCGGATAGCATGTGCCGGGGGCGGCGCTGCCGACTGGGATGGGTGACACTGCGCGCCTTCTTCCGCGCCTGCGCAGCCTCGAATAAATCGCGCGGAACAATAGCAAGTTCGGGAACCTCTGCCGTCTGCCACTCACTTTTGGGATTCGGGCGAGAAATACGCTTGCCGGTGTCCGGATCCTTCACCATCCGCACCTTGTTCCAGACTAACCTACCGCCAACCAGCTCGTTCTGAAGCAGGCCAGTGCCACGCTGCATGTTTCCATTGATTGTCGAGGCATTCCAAACGCGACCGCGCGGCGGCCTTACGCCCTCCTTGTTTAGTCCATGCGCTATATCGCGCGGCGTACGTCCAGCTACATATTCTCGGAAGATCCGGCGCACGATCTCGGCTTCTGTTTCCAGAATGATTCGTTTGCCAGGGTCTGTTGGCACGGACGCGTAGCCATACGTGAGCCCACCCGCATTGAGGCCCTGCCTTACGCGACCGGCTTGCCCCCTTCTAACCTTATGCGCGTTGTCCTCACGGTAGAGCTGACCGACGAGCCCGCGGAGGCCGACCAAGACGGTGTTAACTACCCCCTCATGGACGGCACGAATTTCGATACCCAGAAACGACAAGCGCTTATGGATCCCCGCCAGATCCTCCATGTCGCGAGAAAGGCGATCCAGGGCCTCGACGATAACGACATCAAATACGCGTTCGCGCGCCTGGTCCATCAGTCGAAGCAGCCCGTCACGTCCGAGAATGGACCCCCCAGACCGTGCACGATCATCAAATGTCGCAACGACCTGCAGGCCTTCGCGTTCAGAATAGTTCCTGCACAATGAGACTTGATCTTCGATCGAACGTTCATCTTGGAGGTCGGTCGAGAACCGAGCGTAAATTGCAGCACGATTCATCTTGCGAGGCCTTCTTGGCTTGCTCACGCGCATGATCTTCGCGCGCCGCTTGGCGTGCGAGGACGCGTGCAAGCCGCAGAATCGCCTTATCCGGCTCGCACCGCAAGAATTGTTTTTCCGTTCTCACGGACATACCGCCGAGGCTTCACGAGCAGGCGTCAGTGGGTCGCGCTTCATCGTTCGCGGACGATGCATTGGCCGGTGTCATGCGAAAAGCCGACAAGCCCGCTGGTCGAAGAAACGGATAGATTGGCGCACTAATCGGACGGTTGAAAACCCGCAGCAAATCGCATTTGACTTGTGGCCGCGTTAGCTACGCTCACCATGCCGCACGCGCATCGTTGATCGTACAGCAGGTCTTCGCCACAGCTTCATCCTACGAATCTGGGGGTCAGAGGTTCGAATCCTTTCGGCCGCTCATTATGGCACCGCGCCGTTCTAACTGAGCTCGTTAGAACGGTGTTTAGAACGGTGTTTGCGAGCGGCGTCACCTGCGACCGAGACTCGGATGCGGCTTGGCCGACGAAGCTCTCAAGCTGACGGCGAACGCAACCGGCCCGCCACGGGAACGAGCGTGGTCGCCGGCGGCTGCGACTACGATTTTTCGCCGCCGACCTTCGGTCGCCAAGAGAATGATGCAATTCCAAAGCCGAAATGAGCAGGAATGCGTTCCAGCCCCAACATCTCTTTCAATGGGTCGGTCGTGTCCCTGCTGATGGTGTAGCTGGGCGGAAAGTGGCCGCTCGCGAAGCGCGCTTTTCGTAGCGCGGTAGCGAGCGAGCGGCTCTGGGTGGTCATCGGCGTTTCGTCGGTAGGATCGGGTTGCGACACTCAAACGCAACCGAGGAACCCCGATGACCGACGAGATGATGAACCTTCGCACGCTGGTGGAGAAGGCTCCCGACGCCGACATTCTGCGCGAGATGATCGGCTTCGCCGCCGAGCGGCTGATGGAGATGGAGGTTGGCGCCCTGACCGGCGCGCCCTACGGCGAGAAAAGCCCCGAGCGGCTCGCTCAGCGCAACGGATATCGCGAGAGAACCTGGGAGACGCGCGCAGGCGCCGTGGAGCTGCGCATCCCCAAGCTGCGCAAGGGCAGCTACTTCCCGGGCTTCCTGGAACCACGGCGGATGGCTGAGAAGGCGCTGACCGCCGTCATCCAGGAAGCCTACATCCAGGGCGTCTCGACCCGCTCGGTCGACGATCTCGTCAAGGCGATGGGCATGAGCGGCGTGTCGAAGAGCCAGGTGAGCCGGCTGTGTGAAGAGATCGATGAGCGGGTCAAAGCCTTCCTCGAGCGGCCGATCGAAGGCGACTGGCCGTATCTGTGGATCGATGCGACCTACGTGAAGGCGCGCCAGAACGGGCGCGTCGTCTCGCTGGCGGCGATCGTCGCGGTCGGCGTCAATGCGGACGGGCGGCGCGAAGTGCTCGGGCTGGATATCGGCCCCTCCGAGGCCGAAACATTCTGGACCGAGTTTTTACGCAAGCTCAGACGCCGGGGTCTGCGCGGCGTGAAGCTGGTGATCTCCGACGCGCACGAGGGGCTGAAGACTGCGGTAAGCAAAATCCTGCAGTCGACTTGGCAGCGCTGTCGCGTGCACTTCATGCGCAACGCGCTCGCCCATGCCGGCAAGAGCGGACGGCGCGTCGTCTCAGCCTTCATCGCCACCGCCTTCGCTCAGGACGACGCCGAAGCCGCGAGGACCCAGTGGCGCAGGGTGGCCGACCAGTTGCGGCCCAAGCTGCCGAAACTGGCGATCCTCATGGACGACGCCGAGGCCGACGTGCTCGCCTACATGAACTTCCCGGCGGCGCATCGGGCCAAATTGCACAGCACGAATCCGATCGAGCGCGTCAAAGGCGAGTACAAGCGGCGCACGGAGGTCGTCGGCATCTTCCCGAACGAAGCCGCGATCATCCGCCTCGTCGGCGCGATCCTGCTCGAACAGAACGACGTGTATGGACCACCCCCGATTTGCAAGGATAATCACGTAGCGACGTGTATGGACCACCCCCGATTTGCAAGGATAATCACGTAGCGACGGAGATGGGTCTTGCGGTCGTGTATCCGGCCTTGTCGCGCGGCGACATGGCCGCAGGCCCTGATGGTATTCGCGGATCGGCGGCCGGACAAATGGACGAGCTCGTTATGGCTCGCATCGTTTCAATGGCCTCTGCCGAACCCGGTCTGACCGGTTCGCCATCACTTTGTGTCACCCTCGCAAGGCGGCGCCGTTATCGTCCTGAGCGCCGAACCTTCTATGCCGCGCGAGCGGCAAACCTCCGATAGTCCTCCTCTCGCGTGATCATCGCCCAGAGTGCTCGCGCTGTCTTGTGAGCGACAGCCACCGCGGCGACATTCACCGGTCGCCGTGCAAGCAACTGCTTCAGCCAAGGCCTCGGCGTTACATCCTTGCGAAAGTTCACCCCCACGACGGCACGCGCTCCGTGGATCAGCAACGCTCGCAGATAGCGGTCACCGCCCTTGCTGATTTTGCCGATGTGTTCCTTGCCGCCGCTGGCCTGGATCCTCGGCGTCAAGCCAAGCCACGCCGCAAAGTGTCGCGCCGACTGAAATTGCCGTCCGTCGCCGACGCTGGCGACGATCGCGCTGGCGGTGATCGGCCCTATTCCAGGAGCAGAGGCGAGCCGCCGGCTGACCTCAGAACCCTTGTGCCAAGCGAGGATACGCCCTTCCACGGCCTCGATCCGTTCGGTTAGAGCATCGATGTGTTCAAATGTCTCGTAGATCGCCGCACGGGCCTCCTCAGGCAGAAGATCCGCATCGACCTTTTCCATCCGTTGGCGAAGCTCCGCCACCCTCTGGATGCCTTTGCCAGCGACGATTCCGAACTCCGTTAGTAGTCCTCGAACGGTGTTGATGGCGGAGGTTCGTTGCCGAACGAACGCCGAGCGAACCCGGTGGAGAGTCAGCACGGCCTGCTGATCAATGGTCTTGATCGGCACGAAGCGCATGTTCGGTCTCGCGACGGCTTCGCAGATCGCTTCCGCGTCGGCGGCGTCTGTCTTGTTCCGCTTCACATACGGCTTGACGTATTGTGGCGGGATCAGTTTGACCGAATGTCCGAGACGGGAAAGCTCACGAGCCCAATGATGCGCGGCCGAACAAGCCTCCATTCCGATCAGGCATGGCGGCAGCTTGGCAAAATAGTCAATCAGATCATGCCGGCCTAGACGACGACGCAACGAAGTACGGCCGGCATCATCGACGCCGTGAACCTGGAAGACGGATTTTGCGATATCGAGCCCCACTGTAACTACGGTCGACATGGAAGCACCTCTGGCTGCTGGAAACCTCCACCGTATCCCGAGCGTCGGGGAAAGGGGGTGGTCCATGCCATCAAATGGGCCGTGCAGCGCGCACGCTACATGACGCTGGAAACAATCGCGCCGTTGAGCGATGATCCGATCGT
>JAJYAH010000023.1 GCA_021779635.1 Pseudomonadota bacterium
CGCGAACCTGTATCCACTTCGCTCGAAAACGCTCTCCTGGTTGCGGAACTGGCGGGCGGACGAACGATACTCCGCCGCCAACATGTCGGATATCCGTTCCACATCACGCGTGCATTCCAGCTCGACCGGAAGCGGCCCGATCTAGCGACGCTCTACCTTCAGTCGATGTCCGGAGGCCTTTACGCCGCCGACCGGCTGGCGCTGAACATAACGGTCGGCGCCGGCGCGGCGCTTAATCTCACCACGCAGGCTTCCACCGTCGTCCATGACGGGCGCGAGGAAGGCTCGCTGATGCAGCAATCGCTTGTTGTGCAGGATCGGGCCTTTTGCGCGATGATTTCCGATCCTTACATCCTTTTTCCGGGCGCCAATTTGCACGTTGCGACATTTGCAACGGTCGCCGCCGATGCAATCCTGATCATGGCCGAGGGATTTACCGTGCATGACCCGCATCGTCGTGGCGGCACCTTCGCGCGATTTTCAGCGGCGACCCGCATCAAGCGGCCTGACGGACGGCAGGTGGTGGTCGACCGCGGCAGCATTTGCGGCAACGATTTGTCCGGAAATTGCGATGCGCTTGGCGATATGAGCGCCGCCTGTTCTGTTCTCATGATCGCCCCGCCGGATCGATTGGCTGATATCGCGGAGATCGAGGCGGCGGCGGATGGATGCGGATGTCTCGCCGGCGTAACCGCGGCATCGAACGGCGCAGGGCTTGCGATGCGATTGCTGGCGCCGGACGGCGGCGTGCTGGTGCGCGGCATCGAGGCCGCATTCCATGTCGCGTCGCGCGCGGCACTCGGCATCGAGTTGGCGCCGCGCCGCAAGTAACGATGAGCTTAGACTGATTGGCAAACGCAACGGCAGCGAGCGCCCTCTCCCCTTGTGGGAGAGGGTTGGGGTGAGGGGTTACGGCCTAACGATAGATCGCAACCCTCACCCGGATCGCATCTAGCGATGCGATCCGACCTCTCCCACAAGGGGAGAGGTGAAGCGAGCCGCCAGCAGAGCCGATTCAATCAAAAGCCATCTCGCTCTACCGACGGGCGAGGCGGAAATAGAGTTCGGACAGCCGGGCCGGCAGGTCTTCGACCCGAGGCACCAGCATGGTATTGCCGCGTCCGAAAATACGCGCCGCTGAATTCATGGCGCCAGATCCCAGCACCACGCCGAAACCGTCGATGCCGCGCGTCCGCAATCCGACCGCGGCACGGCGCGCATCTTCAACCAGCTCGAGCGGATCGGCAACGTCGATGTCGGACGGCTCGCCGTCGGTCAATACGATCACGAGTTTCCGGAAGCTGCGGGCGTGACTGATAAGTTCTCCTGCGTGGCGAAGCGCAGTGCCGAGCCGCGTCGAAAGGCCGGACGACAACGCCGCCAATCGCCCGACGCAGGCGCGGTCGTAGGGTTCGCTGAAAGCCTTGACCGTCGTCATTTCGACGTCGTCGCGTCCGTTCGAGGCAAAGGCCAGCATGCTGAAGGGGTCGCCAAGCGCGCTCATGGCCTCGGCGAGCACCGCGACCGCAAGACGTTCGACGTCGAGAATGGAAGAGCCGGATGCGAGGCGGTCGCGGGTCGATTCCGAAATGTCGAGCAACAGCAGAACCGCAAGATCGCGATGCTTCGAGGTGGTGGTGCGGAAAATGCGCGGATCAGGCTCCTGACGCATCCGCAACGCGATCCCTGCTTCGAGCATGGCATCGACGTCGAGATCGTGGCCATCAAGCTGGCGCTTCAACCGGATCGCCCGGCCGACCCGGACGCCGCGCACCAGCCGTCGAATCCGGTTGCGCAAAACATCGGCGCGGTCGAGCGCGCCCTCGACGAGGCGCGGATCGCCAGGCCGCGCGGCGACCTCGCGTACCGTGGTCCACTCCGGCCGCTCGATGCCGTGCGCACGATCCCATTCTGGATATTTCGCAATCACGATGCCGCGCTGGTCCGGCGCGATCGGGCGGGCGCGGCCGACCCTGCTGTCGTCTTGCAGGACATCGGGGCGCAGCGGGGTCTGTTCGGGATCGTCGCGCTGCTCGACGCGCGCGGCATCGACAGCAAGATCGAGGGCCTCGCCGGTCGAGGGCGCGTCTTCGCCGAAGTCCCACAGGCCGAGGCCGTCATCGCGGTAGACCGGCTCGACGACGTAGGTCTTGGCGTTGAACTGAATCCGCATCTGGCCGAGATCATTGCCCAGCAGCATGCCGATCTCGCGGCTGATAGCGGGGTCGTCAAGGCGTGGCAGCCGGGCCTCGAACATCGCGCGCCCTTTGGCGACAAAGCTGTCGTCGTCACGATATGAGGGGTCGAACAGGGCACGGGCCAGCCGCGCCGACAGGGTGGGGGCGGTGGCGACGCCGGCCGGCACAGCGATGTGGTAGGGCGACCACAGCTTGCGCAACCCCGGCAGTTGGCGCATCGCCAGCAATTCGATGCGAGCGTCCTCGATCAAGGTGACAAGCGCGATCTGAAGCGGTTTCAGTGTTCCGACGGCGAACCGTGGCCCGCCGAGCACAAGATGCGCCTGGGCATGCGCCGCCGCGGCCTTGTACAGCGAGTAGGCGGCATCACCGTGCACGCCGCGATAGATATCCGGCAGACGGATCAGCGGTCCCGCGATCCCGGCTCGGCGTTGTACAGTCTGGCCGGTATCGCCGGAGAAACTCCGCAGCAAAGGCGGGCGGCCCCACAATGAAGTCACGAACGCCTTGGTTTGCCGCTCGGTCTCGGCAAATCCGACGCCGGCCGATGCCCGCTCGATCAGGCGCCGCGCAAGCTCGTCCTGCAGGGTGAAGAATTTGAGCCGTCGGCGCCGGTCCCCGGACGCCAGTTTCAAGCCGGCGGCAACGAAACTCTCGAAGGCACTGATATTGCCCGCCGACAGGATTTCGCCCATCCGCGCCGCCGTCGCCTCCACCGACTCAGGGGCTTGCAGCGCCAACTCATCCATGGTTCGCCACCAGCGAGCCAGGCCCGTGCCGGCACCGAGGATTCGGCGCGCGACCGCGACCGAGTTGATCGTAGCAGCCGTCGCCGGCGCGCCGGCATGGCGGCAAACATTGGCCGCCGTGTGCGCGGCCACGATCAGGGGTGCGATGCCTTCTTCGGTCGGCTGGCTTCGGCTGATTTCCCAGAAGGCGACCAGACAGGATGGACCGGCGTTGACATCGGCCAACGTCAGCACGCCCGCGGCCCAGCCGTCGAGTTCGTCGGCATCGAAACGAGCAGCGAGATTGTCCCATGCGATACGGAACAGCGGCCTCAAGGCGTCGCGCTGCCGCATCAGCAAGTGAACGCGGCGGACAGCGCCGTCGGGTTGGGCCGGGATCAGTCGCAACGACGCTGCGGCACTCACGGTATGCAAGCCTGGATCGCTGCGCTGAGTGCTTCGCGGATATCGCGATCATCGGTGATCGGGAGAACGATGCTGGAGCGAACGGCGGCCTCAAGCGGCAGGCCGGCACGCGTCAGCCGCCCGGCGTGGATCAGCATGCGTGTCGAGGCGCCTTCATCGAGGCCGTGGCCCTGAAGGTTGCGGGATCGCTCTGCGATGGCGACGAGGATTCCGGCCAGTTCGATATTCGTTCCGGCCTCGCGCGCCACAATCGCCGCTTCGACCGCCGGCGGCGGATAGCTGAAATCGATCGCGAGAAAGCGTTGCTTGGTCGATTCCTTCAGATCCTTGACCGCGCTTTGATAGCCGGGATTGTAGGAGATCGTAAGCTGGAAATCGGCGTGGGCAGGCACGATCTCGTTGTGCTTCTCCAGTGGCAGAATTCGCCGCGCATCGGTCAGCGGGTGGATCACCACCGTGGTGTCCTGCCGGGCTTCGACGATTTCATCGAGATAGCAGATCGCGCCGTATCTGACCGCCATCGTCAGCGGGCCGTCGTGCCAGATGGTCCCGTCCGGCTCCAGCAAATAGCGGCCGGCCAGGTCGGAAGCGGTCATGTCTTCATGCGCGGCGACCGTCACCAGAGGCTTTTCCAGGCGCCAGGCCATGTGTTCGACGAACCGCGTTTTGCCGCATCCGGTCGGACCCTTCAGCATCACGGGCAGACGTTCGGCAAAGGCGGCTTCAAACACCGCGATCTCGTCGCCCACCGGCTGGTAGAACGGTTCCGAGCTGATTCTGTAAGCTTCGAGATTCATGCGCATCTCCACGAATGGTTTGTGGGGAAGCCGCCCGACAACGCGAAGACTTCCGCCCCTCAGCAGTGGGTTCGGCAAGCATCGCCCTATGGACGCGCCACGGCATTGGAGCGCGCAAAGCAGGCGTTCGAAAACACCTCGGCAGTCATTAGACTGCTATTCTCGGCCTTATACAAGTGACCCACGGCGTACGGGCACGACCGCTTCTTGCTGCGAAGCCGGTTCTGGCAGCCCAAAAATCGCAAAATTCCCGGTAAAGTTTCCCTGCCGGATTGGCGGGAATCGGCATGGGGACCGGCGCTGTTACGATCGCTTTCCGGTCAGGCAGCGACCAAGGCTCTCCGCCTGGGAGGGCCGGCATCATATCACCCTGATCCTGTTCTTCAGACCAGCACCGCGCTGCGAACGCGGCCGGCGTTTCCAAATACCCGCAGATATCGGTCAACTTCGGAGGGGCTGCCGGTGGCTTTTTCCGGGTTGTCCGAGAGCTTTACGGCCGGTCGTCCGTCAACCGACGTTACCTTGCAAACAATTGAGATGGGATCGAGATCGGCGGAGCCATCCGGGGCGCATCCCGTAAAATCATTGGTCAGGTTAGTGCCCCAGCCAAAACTTACCCTGACGCGACCCGCAAAATGCCGGTAGGTCTCCTCGATCGATCCGACGTCCATACCGTCTGAAAAGACGAGGAGTTTCTCCCTGGGATCGCGGCCCATTTGCTTCCACCATTTGATTATTTCCTCGCCTGCCGCGATCGGTGGGGCGCTGTCCGGTCGAAAACCGGTCCAATCCGCCACCCATTCGGGTGCATCTCTGAGGAACGCCTTGGTGCCAAAAGCGTCGGGTAACGCGATCAGGAGATTGCCCGCATAGGTGTGGCGCCATTGATCGAGGATACGGTATGGCGCCCAGCGGAGTTCGGTATCGTCGTTCGCCAAGGCTGCTGCCACCATCGGCAATTCATGAGCGTTGGTTCCGATCGCTTCCAGATCATTGTCCATCGCCAGCAGCACATTGGAGGTGCCGGTGAAGGATGATCCGAGACCTTCCTTGACCGCCTCAACACACCAGCGTTGCCACAAGAAACCGTGGCGCCGCCGCGTACCGAAATCGGAAAGGCGCAATCCTTCCAACTGGCGCAGGCGCTCGACCTTGGTCCAGAGTTTGGCCTTTGCGCGGGCATAGAGAACATCGAGGGCAAACCGCCCTTGTCCCTTGGTGACCTGGCGCGAGCGCAACTCATTGAGAATGGCGAGGGCCGGGATCTCCCACATGGTGGTATGTGTCCATGGGCCATGGAAATGCAATTCGTATTGGCCGTCTACCTTGTGGAGCTCATACTCAGGAAGGCGAAACTTGGCGAGCCAGTTGATGAAATCCGGCGAGAACATCTGGGTCTTGCCATAGAACGTATTGCCGGCGAGCCATATCAGTTCCTTCTTGCTGAACCGGATCGTGCGGGCGTGATCGAGCTGCGCGCGAAGTTCTGCCTCGTCAATAACTTCGGCAAGACGCACGTGCCGGCTACGATTGATAACCGAGAAAGTCGTGTGCTGGTCCGGGTAAAATGCCCGGATCATCTGCAGCATCAGCAGTTTGTAGAAATCCGTATCGAGCAGGCTGCACACGATAGGGTCGAGCCGCCAGCCATGATTATAGGTTCGGGTCGCAATGTCTGTGACTGCCATTTCGGTAGTGTATCGTGCCCGAAAGCCCGCAGCCAGTGGCCGGAACCCCGAATTAGGCAGGAATTACCTAACTTTATCAATCCCGCCGACCGCCGGCGACCCCACGATCAATAGCCGATTTTGACGACGTTTGTCTCGTGATGGCCATGGGAGAGCTGTCCTTGTTCATCGCTGCGAAGCAGCCACCAACACGGCTTTCGCCGATACGGTTTTCGAGATTTCAAGCCTCATCTGAGGGCGTCGAAGCAGCCGTCGTTTTTTTGCCTGATGTGGCCAGGCGGGCGAGGGTCGCCTGCTGCCGCATCCATTGCCTGCTCGGGACTGCCGGATAACCGCCCCAGGTTTCGCCCGGCGGGACGTCGTGCATGATGCCGGAGCGCGCGGCCACCCGGCCGCCCTTGCCGATCTTGACGTGTGGCGCAAGGCCAACGGAGCCACCAAGCATGGCAAAATCCTCCAGCGTCACGCTGCCGCTCAATCCACACTGCGCGACCACAACGCAATGGCGGCCGATGACGACGTTGTGGCCGATCTGACAAAGGTTGTCGATCTTCGTGGCCTCTCCGATCGTCGTGTCCCTGATGCTGCCGCGATCGATCGTCGTTCCGGCGCCGATCTCGACATTGTTCTGGATGATGACGCGGCCGGTTTGCGGAATCTTTTTCTGTTTGGCGCCAGCGTAACCGAAACCGTCCTGCCCGATCCGGCAGCCCGGATGGATCACGACGCGATCTCCGATCAGCGCATGCATGATCGAGCACCCTGCGCCGATCACGCAATCGCGTCCGATCAGAACGTCCGGTCCGATCACGGCCGTCGGACCGACGATGCTGCCCGCTCCGATCTCGGCGCGGGGTCCGATCACGGCTCCCGGATCGACTATTACGCCGTTCTCGATCCGGGCGGTGGGATGGATGGTTGCATGCTGCGCAATGTCGGTGGTCTCGAACAGGGAGGTGGGGCGCAGCGATTGCGGGTAAAGCTCACTGTGGACCGTGACGAAAGCCTGGAAAGCCTCCGGCGTACGCAGCACGATAAGGCCGTTTGGCGCCCGGCCTTCGAAGCGCGCCGGCATCAGGCAGGCTCCGGCATGGGTTGTCGCCAGGGCGTCAAGGTATTTGTTGCTTTCGATGAATGTGAGATCGGTCGCGCCGGCGTGGTCGATGGGGGCGACATCCCTGATCAGGTGCGACAGCCGTGTCGCATCGCGGCATTCGGCTCCCGTCAGTGAAACGATTTCGGCAATGGTCAGACCTGACGGACGATCAAAGAAGCTACGTTTCGCCATGTTCCAATCCTGGATTACGAATCGATTCGGAAGCAATATCGCCCATCGAAATCACGCGGGCGACATGCATTGTTAAATAGTATTCTCGCAGGTTTGGCGATAGCGATGAATTCCGTTCGTCGAAGCGGGGCGCTCAGCAAGCGCGCATATAAATCGGAAAGCGGAGCTTGACGGCGGCTATCAGGTAAGTCTACTTATGCAAGTAACGTGACGGCAGGATTTTGCGAAGTTCCGTTGCACCGGCAAAACGGTGTCCGGGCTTGGGGCCGGCAACCGAGCAAGAACTGAAAAAAGAGATCCAGGTCAGGAAATGCCAGACATCCTCGTCACAGCACGGGACAATGTGGGAGTTGTCAGCCTCAACCGGCCCGAGGTCCGCAATGCTGTAACCCTGAGCATGTGGCGTGAACTTGCGGATGTATTTTCGAGCCTTGCGCGGGATGGCGACATTCGCGCGATTGTGCTGACGGGCTCGGGGTCGGATTTCTGTGTCGGCGCGGACGTGTCGGAGTTCGACACCATAAGAGAGAACAAGGGTCAAAGCGCTGAGTACGAGACTGCGGTCGACAACTGCTCGGCCGCGATCGCGAATGTGAGCAAACCGGTGATCGCTGCCATCGCCGGCTATTGCCTTGGCGGCGGCTGTCACCTGGCGCTGGCCTGTGATTTTCGTCTGGCAGATCATTCGGCCAAGCTTGGTATCCCTTCCGCAAAACTATCGATCGTGTACGGCGTGAAAAGTGTCCAGCGCCTGTTGGCCATAACCGGAATCGCCAACGCCAAGCGTATGCTCTACTCCGGCGAGCGATACGACGCCGTGCACGCTCGGTCGATGGGCCTCCTGGATGAGATATGCGATGACGCCGTATCTGCGGCGGTCGACTATGCCGGAACCTTGGCGAACAATGCTCCGCTCTCGATCGCGGGCGCGAAGTTCATGCTGAACAATTTGTCCATGGGTGACGGCGCCCTCGATATGGCCGCTGCCCAGCGCATGATCGACCTGGCCGCCGACAGTGAAGATTTCAGGGAAGGCCGGCGCGCCTTCGCCGAGAAGAGAGCGCCCCGCTTCCGTGGGCGCTGAATCGCACGCATTCGCTCGAAGAGCGAATGTGAATACCAACGAGCCTTCCGGAGGAGCAAGATGAAGCCAGCCGCCTTCGACTATATCGCTCCAAAGAGCCTCGAAGCGGCGGTTGCGGCTCTGGCCGCGGCAAACGGAGACGGCAAGGTATTGGCCGGAGGGCAATCCCTGATGCCGCTGCTGAACTTCAGGATGACCCGTCCGGCGGTTGTTGTCGATCTGATGCAGATTCCGGGCATGTCGTTCATTGAACTCAGGGGCGACAGGGTTGCCATCGGCGCCATGACCCGGCACGCCGATCTTGAGTTTTCAGAGCTCGTCGCGGCGAAGCTTCCGGTCATGGCTGCCGCCATGCGGCACGTCGCGCATCTCGCGATACGCAACAAGGGGACGATCGGCGGGAGCCTGTCTCACGCGGACCCGGCGGCGGAGCTGCCGATGCTGGCGGTCTTCTACGGGGCAACGATCAAGATGCAGGGGCCGGAGGGGCGCCGGGACATTCCCGCCGAAGACTTCTTTATATCCGCGCTTACGAATTGTCTCGATCCGGAAGAGATTGTCTTTGAGATCGATTTTCCGGTTCTAACATCGCACACCGGCTGGGCGTTCGAAGAAGTCGCGCGCCGCTTTGGCGACTTCGCGCTGGCGAGCATCGCGGTCTCCTTCCAGCTTCTCGATCGCGGAATTACTGACGCAAGGGTTGCGGTAATGGGTGTGGCCGACACGCCGCGGCGCCTTCGGGAAGCCGAAGCGGCGTTGCAGGGTCTTCAAGGTGGCCCTGACGCGGCAGCCGGATTTGCCGAAGTCGTACGCGCATGCGTAACCCCCGAGAGCGACATCCATGTTTCCGGCGAATACCGCAAAAATCTGATCGGCGCGTTGGCCGGAAAAGCGTTCACGACAGCGTGGGCGCGCGCGGTGGGACATATGCCGTGAAGATGGATATCGTTGTCACGGTAAACGGACGAAAATATGCGGCGAGCGTCGAGCCTCGCCTGCTGCTGTCCGATTTCATACGCGACACCATCGGGCTTACCGGGACACATGTCGGCTGCGAGCACGGCGTCTGCGGGGCCTGCACAATCCTGGTGAACGGCGACAGCGTCCGCTCCTGCCTGATGCTGGCCGTCAGAGCTGATGGCGCTGATATCGTGACGGTCGAAGGTTTGGGCACGCCGGATGAACTGAATACGATCCAGAACCAGTTTCGCGACAAGCACGGTCTTCAATGCGGGTTCTGTACGCCGGGAATGCTGATGACGGCGATGGACCTGCTGAAGAAGTACCCGCTGTCCAGCGATGAGGAAATCCGCGAAGGATTATCCGGCAATCTTTGCCGCTGCACCGGCTATCAAAACATCGTCGCCGCTATCCGTGCGGCGGCGGATTTGCGAAACGGGAGCGCCTCATGAAATTGCAATTTCTGTCTGCCGGCCGGGTCCGCCTGAAAAAGAGCGTCTATATCAAGACCGCCGATCGAAGCGAGACGTTTGAAGCCCCGGTAAGCAGCGCGCTGATCCGGCACAAGCAGGGCAACGTATTGTTCGACACCGGGTGCCATCCCTCCGTTGTCGAGCACGGCGAAGAACGATGGGGGTCATTGATGAAAGTCATGACGCCGGTCATGCGCGCGGAGGACACCCTTCTGCCAAATCTTGCGTGCGTCGGCGTCAGTCCGGACGATATCGATATCGTCGTGAATTCGCATTTCCATCCCGACCACTGCGGCTGCAATCAGTTTTTCAAGAAGGCGACCATCATGGTGCATGCCAGGGAGATCGAGGCCGCGAAGGCTGTGGGCGCGGAGGCCGCCGGTTATCTGCGGGCGGATTGGGACCATGGGCAGCCGGTCGACCCCCTGAACGGCGACAGGGACGTGTTCGGCGACGGCAAGCTGGTCTTGATTCCATTGCCGGGTCATACCCCCGGATCGATTGGAGCCGCCGTCAATCTCGATCGGGATGGTCCGTTTCTTCTGGTGTCAGACGCTGTAAGCCTGCGCGAAAATCTGGATGCGGACACCGCGCCCCGCAACACCTGGAACGCGGATGCGCTGTTGAACTCTTTTGCCGAGATACGCCGGATCGAGAAGTCAGGCGCAACCGTCATCTGCGGCCATGATGACGGTCAATGGCAAAGCTTGCGCAAGGGGGTGGAGGCTTATGAGTAAGGACGACATCGTCCGGACTTCAGACCTGCTGCGACCGCGTCATGTCGGCATGCCGATCCGACGAACCGAAGATCCGCGTCTGCTGACCGGCAATGGCGAATATGCCTCCGATCGCAAGCCTGACCGTGCGCTCCACGTTGCCTTTCGCCGTAGCGAGCAGCCGCACGCGAGGATTGCGCGGATCGACGCCGACGGCGCGCGGGCTGCGCCGGGTGTCGTTGCGGTTTTTACCGCGGATGATCTGGCGGAAGACTACAAGCCGGTCATCCCGGTTTCGCGGATGGCGAATTATTACGCGACGCCGATTACGGCCCTCGCCCGGAACAAGGTGCGACATGTCGGGGAAGCGGTCGTCGCCGTCGTCGCGGAGGATCGCTACCTCGCCGAGGACGCCCTGGAGCTCATCGACATCGACTACGATCCGTTGGGGGCGGTCACCGATCCCGAATTCGCGGCCTCCGCAGGTGCACCGCTCCTCCATGAGGAAGCCGCGACCAATGTTCTGATCGCAAGAGAATTCAAGAAAGGGGATGTGGCCCTGGATCTTGCGAACGCGCATGTTCGGGTCCGCGGTCGCTTCCAGATGACCCGAAAGGCTCCGCTGGCGATGGAGCCCCGCAGCTATTCGGCTGAGTACGAACGCAAAAGAGATTCCATCACGCTCTACGCATCATCGAACATACCCGGCATCGTGCGCGATGCGCTGGCGGAATCGCTCGATCTGCCCGGCAGCCGGTTCCGTGTGGTGGCGCCCGACGTCGGCGGCAGCTTCGGCTCCAAGGGCTCGCTCTACCCTGAAGAAATTTTCCTGTGCGTGGCAGCAAAGAAGTTGCGCCGTTCGCTTAAATGGACGGCGGATCGGCTCGAAGACCTCAGCAGTTCCAGCCAGGCATTCGCTGAAATCATCGATGCTGAAATGGGTTTCGATGGGAACGGAATAGCCATCGCACTGGAAGCCGACGTGATCGGGGACGTCGGCGCCTATTCGATCTATCCCTGGACCTGCGGGCTCGAACCGGTGCAGGTCGTCAGTTTCCTTCCCGGGCCCTACAAAATTCGATCTTACCGGGGCGCCGTGCGGGGAGTGGCGACCAACAAGCCGCCGACCGGGCCTTATCGCGGCGTCGGCCGGCCGGTTTCTACCTTCGTCACCGAACGCCTGATGGACATGGGAGCCAGGGCGCTCGGCATCGACCCGTTGGAGATGCGCCGGCGCAATCTTGTGCAGCCAGACGAGTTTCCGTATCGCATCGCTTCCGGAATCATCTGGGACAGGACCGGATTTGTCGAATGTCTGGAAGCCGCGGCGCAGGCTGCCGAATACGAAAAATTGCGCAAACAACAAAGCGCAGCGCGGGCAGAGGGCCGCTATTTTGGCATCGGCTTCGCAACCTATGCTGAGCTGACGGGGATAGGCTCGCGAATTGCCGTTGCCCCCGGGATGCCGATCAACACCGGCTCGGAGACCGCCAAGATTCGCCTCGACTCGACCGGCGCGGTTTCAGCGGCGTTTGGCGTCGCCTCGCACGGGCAGGGGCTGGAGACGACGCTCGCCCAGATCATCGCCGACGATCTCGGCGCGAAATTTGAGGATATTCGCGTTGTGCAGGGCGACAGCGATGCGGTGCCGATGTCGACCGGAACCTATGCGAGCCGTAGCGCCGTTCTGGGCGGAGGTGCGGCAAAGCACGCCTCCCGGATCTTGCGCGAGAAAATCAGGAAGGTCGCTTCGCATCTGCTTGAAGCAGGCATGGACGATATCGAGATTGGCGACGGCCTCGCCACCGTCGCAGGTACCGATCGCGCGGTGACGTTCAAGCAGATCGCAAAGGCTGTTTATTCGGATATGAGGACGCTGCCGGTCGAGGCGCGCGAGGAGCTGGAGGCCAGCTACACTTACGATCCCATCAACGGCACGACGGCCTGCGCGACCCATCTGGCTGTGGTGGAAGTCGACCCATCGAGCTGCTTTGTGAAGATACACAAATATATCGTCGCGGAAGATTGCGGCCGGATCATCAATCCGATGATCGTGGATGGGCAGGTTCACGGCGGCGTCGCACAAGGCATTGGTGCCGCGCTTTACGAAGAGATGGTCTACGATGAAGACGGCCAGCTCTTGAGCGCCAGCCTCGTCGACTATGTCATGCCGACCGCGGTCGAGATTCCGGAGATCGACGTCGTTCACATCGAAAGCGAGTCGGCGGTTGCCGGCGGATTTCGCGGAATGGGCGAGGGGGGCACCATCGGCGCGCCCGCCGCGATCGCGAATGCGATTTCCGATGCGCTATCGGCGCTCGACATCGATGTTTCGATTTTACCAATGACTCCGGAACGCCTGTTCAGGTTGCTGGAGAAGGCACGCACGAAAATGAAAGGAAACCAGGAATGAACGATCTTGCAGGGCGCGTCGCTCTTGTTACCGGCGGCGGAAGAGATGTCGGCGCGGCGATCTCGCACGCCCTTGCCGCGGCGGAGGCGGCTGTCGCGGTGAACTACCATAGTTCGCGTGACCAGGCGGACGCTGTCGTCGCGCAAATCCAGAAGGCCGGCGGCAAGGCCAAGGCCTATGGGGCGGACATTGCAAATTTCGAAGCCGTCAAAGCCATGGTGGCGAGCGTCAGGGCTGATTTCGGTGGGCTGGATATTCTGGTCAATAATGCCGGTCTGGTGTTGCGGAAGCGATTCAGCGAAACGACGCCGGAAGACTGGCATCGGCAGATCGATACCTGCCTCTATGGCGCGATCCACTGCTGCCACGCGGCCGCTCCCTTGCTGGAGGCGTCGGGCCGGGGCCGGATCATTTCGATCATGGGAGATTCCTCACGCGTCGGGGAATCCGGGCTCGCACTCGGAGCGGCGGCGCGCGCCGGCACCATTGCGCTGATGAAATCGCTGGCGCGGGAAATGGGACGAACAGGGACGACGGCCAACTCGATCGCGCTCGGCCTGATCGAGTCCTCGCATGACAAAAGCTGGGTAGACGCCAATCGCGACAAGCTCGTCAAAGCCTATCCGATCCGTCGTCTTGGCCTGCCGTCGGACGTGGCTCCGATGGTCGCGCTTCTTGCATCCGACGCAGGTAGCTGGATCACCGGCCAGGTGATCAGCATCAGCGGCGGGTTCAGCATGGTATGAACGGTCGGAGGCGGCAATGTTGCATACCGGGCTGATCGCACCCGTATCAGAGCTGCTCGAGCGGCATCGAAAGGAGCGGCCGGACAAGGTCGCCTATTGGGACGCCGCAAGGTCGGTCACCTATTCGCAACTCGCAGGCCGTACGGCGTCGATCGCCGCGGGGCTGTCGACGAACGGGGTGCGGGAAGGGGACCGTATCGCGATCTATCTTCCGAACGGGGTCGATTGGATCGAGGCCTGCCTCGCCGGCTTGCGGGCCGGCGCGGTCATCGTTCCGATCAGCTATGACGCCGCTGAAGCGGAGATCGCGTATCGATTGTTCGATGCCGACTGCCGCATGGTGATCACGACGCCGGCCCGCAAGGAGCTCATCGGCAAACTGGTTGCGGGATCGCCGGTTCCGGTGTCGCTGGTGCTGGCCGGCGCCGGCGCCGCGGAAGGCGATCTGTACCTGGACGAACTCTCCCAAGGCAATCCAGGCACCGTCCGCGATCCGGCCGATATCGACCGCTCGTCATTCATCATCTATACGTCCGGCACGACCGGCCGCGCCAAGGGCGTCCTGCTGTCGATCCGCGGTATGCTGTGGATTGCCGCCGCCTGCTGGGCGCCGATCTGCAACCTCAGCGACCAGGACGTCGTGCTGTCGCCGCTTCCCCTGTTCCATTCGTACGGCCTTAATCTGTCGGTCCTTGGCGTGCTGGCCGTCGGGGCCAGTGAGCACATCCTGGAGCGCTTCTCGCCGCAGCAGGCCCTGGAATTGTTGCAGTCCGGAAAGTATTCGATATTTCCGGGCGTGCCGACGATGTTTCACTATCTGCTGCAGCGTGCGCGGGAAGGTGGCATAACCGGCCTTGGTCGCACGCGGCTGTTCATTTCTGCGGGCGCGATCATGCCCGCGGCGCTGAACCGGTCCTTTGAGGAGCGTTTTGATACAACCCTGCTTGACGGTTACGGCATTACCGAAACTTCGACGATGGTGACGATGAACTGGACGAGTGGCAGTCGCCCGATGGGATCGTGCGGCCTTCCGGTGCCGGGTCTCGCGACGCGGATCGTCGATCCGGCAACGCTCGAAGATGTACCGATCGGTTCGGAAGGAGAGTTGATCGTTCGCGGTCCCAACCTGATGCACGGCTACCACAACAAACCCGCGGAAACCGCGGCAGCCCTGCGAAAGGGTTGGTATCACACCGGTGATCTCGCGAAGTCCGACGCGAACGGCTATCTCACGATCACCGGCCGCATCAAGGAGCTGATCATCAGGGGCGGGCAGAACATCGCGCCCGCCGAGATCGAGGAGGTCGCGATTTTGCATCCGCAGGTGATCGATTGCGCCGTGGTCGGCGTATCGCACTCGACGCTTGGTGAAGTGCCCTATCTGTTTGTCGTCGCCGATCAGGGACAACTCGACGTGGAGTCGCTGATCGCGCACTGCCGCAAAAGCCTGTCGTCCTACAAGATTCCCGAGGCGACCCACATTGTCGCGGAAATTCCGCGCACGGGATCCGGCAAGATCATGCGCTTCAGGCTTGTGGAAGCGCTGAAAGGAAGCTGATCCGTCAGGTGATGGATCTTGGTCCCAGTGCGCCGTAGGCGGCTGGATCGTAGCTCAACTTGTACTGCATATCGGCGGCGATGATGGGCTTTTGGCATTGGTCGCAGATCACCGTGGCATGAAAATCATGCCCGCATTTCACATGACGCAGCAGCAGCGGCAGCTTTCCCTTTGAGTGCCAGCGGTCCCCCCACGCCAGCATGGCGACAAACGGCCCGTAGAGATCCCGGCCCATGTCGGTCAGCAGGTACTCATAGCGTTCAGGCGCTGTCTGATAGAGACGGCGGTGAAACACACCCTGAGCGACCAGGCGCGACAGCCGGTCGGTCAATATGTTGGGCGCGATGCCAAGCTCCGACTGAATGCGGTCATACCGGCGATTGGCAAAGAAAGCCTCGCGAACGACCATGAAGGTCCATTTGTCGCCAATGATCTGCAGTGCGCGCGACACCGAACTTGGTCGCCCCAGCATGAACCTGCTGCCGTCGGACGCGCGCCTGGTATTCCGCCCCGGCTTTGCAGGTTTGCGGCCGGCGCCGGGTCCGTCGCGATATTGAACCGCCCTTGCTTCGAGTTCGGATGAACATTCGGAACAGGCGACGGTGGGATGGCTCTCGCAGCCGCAAGTCTTGTGGACCAGCACCAGCGGTGGGCGTTTGCGGTCCGACAGCCAGCGGTCACCAAACTGCATCAGCGCGATGAAGCTCGGATAGAGATCAAAGCCCATTTTGGTGAGCCGGTACTCCTTGCGTTGGCCGACGTTCGTTGCCACCTGCCGGAAAATCTCGAGCCGCGTCAATTTTCTCAGACGGTCCGTCAGCGTGGCGCGCGGGATGTCAAGAGCTGAGCGAAAGGCTTCGAACGTCCGGGTACCGAAGAAGGCTTCGCGAATGATCAAAAACGCCCACGCATCCGAAACAATATCGAGGGTGCGCGCCACCGAGCAGTTCCGCTCACCTCGGGCAGGACTTGCCCCCTTTGCCGGTTGCGGCGTCGCGGTCACGCTGGTCGCCCGTCGAGGCGCTATTTTGGCCGTCGCTGCGCGCGCCATTACGTCGGCATCCGTCCTGCGGGATGCTGCTGCACGCCCTGGCGCAATCCGCTTTTCATAGTGTCACCCTTTGCGGCAACTGCCGTACCGCCGTACCCATCCTACACGACCCGGATTGACTTACGAAAAAAAATAAGTCTAGTTATGCATGTTATAAGAAATGAACAAGAGCGAGTGGAAATCCGCTGTGCGGATAACCAAAGAGCTTTGTCCCGATCAAGCAGGGGGGTACTCCATGGGTGTTGTTGGCCGAACCGCGCTGGCCGTCGCGCTGGCGGGAATCGTTGGATTGGGATCGGCGATCGCCGCTGCCGATGGCATATCCGACGGTGTGGTGAAGATCGGTGTGCTCACCGATATGTCGGGACAGTTTTCGCACGAATCCGGCGAGGGCGCCGTCACCGCGGTACGAATGGCGATCGAGGACTTCGGCGGAAAAGTCCTGGGCAAGCCGATCGAGCTTGTCGTCGCCGATCACCAGAACAAGCCCGACATAGCCTCCGGCATCGCCCGCAAATGGTTCGACGTTGAGAACGTCGACATGATTGCGAATCTGATCAACTCGTCGATCGCCCTTGGGGTTACGCAACTCGCAAGGGACAAGGACAGGATCGCCATCGTCACAGGTTCAGGGTCTTCCCGGCTGACCGGTGACGGCTGCACCCCGAACAGCGTTCATTACGCCTACGATACCTATTCGCTGGCGAAAGGCACCGCGACCGCGATGATGAAGGCCGGCGGAACGAGCTGGTATTTTCTCACCGCCGATTATGCATTTGGTCATGCGCTCGAAGCCGATACATCGGCGGTCGTCAAGTCGCTTGGGGGTGAGGTAGTGGGATCGGCGCGCTATCCGGTGGAGACGTCGGATCAATCGTCATTTCTTCTGCAGGCGCAGGCGTCGCACGCAAAGGTGGTTGGGCTGGCCGGCTCCGGAACGGTGTTTGTCAATGCCGTCAAGGCGGCGCAGGAGTTCGGTATCCAGCGTAGCGGACAGACCCTCGCAGGCCTTCTCGTCTGGATCACCGACATCAAGAGCCTCGGGCTCGAAACCGCGCAGGGCCTGGTCCTGACCAATGCCTTCTACTGGGATCGCGACGATGAAACCCGGGCGTGGTCGAAACGGTTTTACGAGCGAATGAAGCGCATGCCCCATATGGGCGATGCGGGCGACTACTCCTCGACCATGCACTATCTAAAGGCGGTTGAGGCAGCGGGCACCGACGATGCAAAGACCGTGATGGCGAAGATGCGAGAGCTGCCGATCAACGACTTCTTTGCGAAGAACGGCCGCATCCGCGAAGACGGCCGCATGGTGCATGACATGTACGTCTACGAAGTCAAGAAGCCGTCGGAATCGAAGAGCGAATGGGACTACTACAAGCTTCGCGCGGTAATCCCCGGCGACGAGGCGTTTCGGTCGCTGAAGGAGAGTAGCTGCCCGCTGGTCAAGAAGGGTTGATAAGAAAATCTCGAATGCCGAAGCGAAAGGCATTTCGAAGGATGTAGTTTAGGGCCGTCATTGCGAGGAGCGGAAGCGACGAAGCAATCCATTCTTCGGCACCAAAAAGGTGAATTGCTTCGCGGAGCCTGTCAAACGGGCGCGCATTCGCGCGACCCGTTGGCTCGCAATGACGGTCTGAACTCGACGGCCGCATTTCTGGTCAGGCTCTAAGCCCACGGCGCGCCCAGTCGAAACCACGAGGGGTCCGGACTACTCAGCCGCCTTCTCGGTCGCCGGGCCAAAAATGCGGGTGGGTTCCGGGAATCCGCAGGATGTGCCATCGGTCACCTTGACCTGATCTTCCCACGGCAACCGGAAAGTGCCGGCGACCATGTCCTGCATGAAGGTATAGGGGCAATCCATCGCGCCGCCCTTCACCGCGACGTAACCGCGATGCCAGAGCTGGTAGATATTGTTCTCAACGCCCCAGTGAATCCGCGCTTCGCGGACAAGATCGGGGCGCACTTCCGCGGTGATGATCTCGTCGGGCCGCCCGGTCGTGCCATGGACAATGATGCTGCCGTCGAAATTCACGATCATGCCTTCGCCCATGGAATCGAACGAACCGTCCGAGCCGCACATGCAGACATTGGCTGTTATCATCAGGTTCTGAAAAGCATTGGCCTGATTGGTGAAGCGCCAGCTCTCGCGGATCGGGGCGGTGTAGCCGGCGGTTCGGATCATGATTTCCGCGCCCTTGTAGGCGCACTCCCGCGCCATCTCCGGGAACATGCCGTCGTGGCAGATGATCAACGCAATCTTGGCGCCCTTCGGTCCTTCGATCACGGGAATGCCGATGTTTCCGGGCTCCCACGGCTCGACCGGAATCCACGGATGGAATTTCCGGTAGTACAGTTTGATCTCGCCGTGATCGTCGATGATCAGGCCGGAATTATACGGATTGCCGTCGGGATTGAACTCCATGATGGAGAAGCAGCCCCAGATCTTGTTGTCGACACAGGCTTTCTTGAACGCCGCCACTTCCGGGCCGTCGAGGCGGCACATAATGGCCGGATTGGTGTCCATCGACAGGCCGTGCAGGGAGTATTCGGGAAACACCACGATATCCATGGTGCCCAGATTGCGGCGCGCCTTGCCGACCATGTAAACGATGCGATCGGTCTGGCGCGCCAGATCGGCCTTGGTCACGACCACGGGCAATTGCAGTTGAACGAGGCCGATGACGACGCCCTCGGGCGATTTGTTGAGGCCACCAAGTCCGCTCATATCGATTTCCCCCAATCGTTCCGTCCATCGGCAGGTCGCCGGAGCGAGGTGCCACAGCGAAGCAAACCCGATTTTTGGGGACAGCAAAAGATCATTTTTCAGGCGGAGAGCAGGTGGCCAGCTTCGCCGCTTGTTCCGGAATGATTTGTCACAGATGACGGCTTTATCAAGCCGGGTCCGCGGCGCCGGATGATCCCGCTTTATCCGGCCTTTTCAGGCTTCGAGGAAGCGGCGACAACTTTGCGCGCGCCAGGTCCGGGGTGCACATGAACCTGCTTGGCCAGCAGCGGCTCACCGCATTCCGAGCACACCATCACCGGGTCGAACATTTTGCCGCAGTTCTGATGTTCATGAAGCAGGGGCCGGCCACGGGAATCGACCATGTGGGTGTCGCCCCAGTGAACGATGGACATGATCACCGGATAGAGGTCGAGGCCCTTTTGGGTCAGGATATACTCGTATCGCTTGGGCGATTCCTGATAGGGGATCCGGCGCAGGACGCCGAGGCGGACGAGTTTCTTGAGCCGCTCGGCGAGCAAATGCCGGGTGATCCCGAGCGCCGACTGAAATGCTTCGAACCGCCGCTTGCGCAGGAAGCATTCGCGCAAAATCAACAAGCTCCAGCGGTCGCCGATCACGGCAACCGTGCGAGCCAATGAACATGGCTCCTCTTCAAGCTCGTCCCATTTCATGGTTCGGTCCTTCGTCCAGCCGCTGCGGGCCCAAGGCTCGATTCGAAGGCTCGATTCGAAGCCTCCATTCGGTCTTTCATTCTAAATAGGTACTGACCCGGTTTCAATCACCGATTAGCAACTATGGGAGTTGAAGATACCTAAAATCGCCCTCTGGAATTGACAGTTCAATTTTAGAACTTTATGTTCAGCCGATCCACCGACACTGGCGAAAGCCCGGCGGTCGGCGCCGCTGATCGTAATGGCCTCAAAGGAGAAGTCCGGTGGGAAATCCCCTGAAAGTCGAATTTCAGTTCGATTTCGGCAGCCCGAACGCTTATTTGGCGGAACTCGTCATTCCCGGAATCGAACAGCGTACCGGCGTGAAGTTCGAATATGTTCCGGTGCTGCTCGGCGGGATTTTCAAGGCGACGAAAAACCTGTCGCCGTTCGAGTCACTCCGCGGCATCAAGAACAAGCCCGAATATCAGGCGCTGGAAACCCAGCGTTTCATTCGCCGCCATAACATTTCAAAATTCACCCAGAACCCTTTCTTCCCGGTCAACACGCTGATGCTGATGCGTGGCGCCGTCGCGGCGCGGTTCGAGAACATGTTCGATCCATATTTCCGCGCCGCCTATCACCATATGTGGGTTGAACCGAAGAAGATGGACGATCTTGCGATTTTCCGGAATGCTTTCATGGCCTCCGGCATCGACATCGACAGGCTCATTGCCCGCGCCCAGCAGGACGATGTCAAGAAAAAGCTGATCGAAAACACCACCGATGCGGTCAATCGGGGAGCATTTGGTTCGCCAACATTCTTCGTCGGTCGGGAGATGTTTTTCGGCAAGGATCAACTGCGTGATGTAGAAGAAGAAATCATGGAGCAGACGGGAACGCTCCGGTCGAGGATCGCCTGAAAGCATCACGTGAGCTTGGACGGAAAACGCCGGAACCGCCGCAAGCCGCGGCCGGATTGGCGAGATGGTCAAAGCGAGCCGTTACAAGACAACAAAGGGAAAGCGTCATGTCAGGGCCACTCAATGGCGTCCGCGTACTGGATTTGACCGGCGTGGTGTCGGGACCGTTCGCGACGATGTTCCTCGCCGACCAGGGGGCGGACGTTCTGAAGATCGAACCGATCGGCGGCGATATTACCCGCCGCAGCCGCGCCACGATCGACAAGGGCGGCGAGTTTTCCGCGCTGTTCATCTCGTCAAATCGCGGCAAGCGTTCACTGTCAATCGACATCAAAAGCGACGCCGGCCGCGAGGTTCTGACAAAGCTGGTCGCGGAGGCCGACGTGCTGGTGCAGAACTTTCGACCCGGCGCCATGGAGCGGCTGGGGCTCGGCGCTGACGAATTGCGCCAGCGCCATCCTCGCCTGATCTATGTGTCGATCAGTGGCGTCGGCGACACCGGACCCTATGTGAAGAAGCGCGTCTACGATCCGATCATCCAGGGCCTTTCCGGCTTTGCTGACATCCAGGCGCATCCGGTGACCAACCGGCCACAGATGATCCGCACGATCGTCTGCGACAAGACCACCGCGGTCTTCACCGCGCAGGCGGTGTCGTCGGCGCTCTATGCCCGCGAGAAGACCGGCAAGGGCGATCACATTCAAGTGGCGATGCTCGATACCATGATCTCGTATCTCTGGCCCGAAGGCATGATGCAATACACGGTGATCGGCGCCGAGGCGGCAAGCGCCGATCCGAAAGACCGGCCGGATCTCGTGTTCAAGACCAGCGACGGCTACATCACGGCCGGCACCCTTTCGGATTCCGAATGGCAGGGCTTCTGCAGGGCATCCGGCGATCCCGAACTAGCCAAGGATCCGCGCTTCGCGACGCCGTCGGCGCGCGCCGTCAATGCCACTGCGCGC